>JAEYOL010000171.1 GCA_023411775.1 Bacteroidota bacterium
GTGGCATTCTTGCGATAATGCCATACCCAGCCGCAGCGGCTTTCTTTACAAGAGGCAGAGCTTTCTGGTTGATCATATTTAATACAAGCTGAAAACCGTGCCCCAACTTGTTCTGCAGGAAAAAATCTGCTTCCGGGAACGGGTCAAATGTATTCAGGGAAATCCCCCAGTAACGGATCTTACCCTGCTCCTGCAGTTCTTTCATCGCTTCAAGACAGTCGCCCTGTTGCAGATGCGAGAGGCGCGCTGTATGTAGCTGGTAATAATCGATCCTTTCTCTTTTTAGTCGTTTCAGGCTGGCTTCGCAGGCTTCAATGATATATGATTTGGTATAATCAATCGTGAACTGTTCATCCCGCGCCACATTTCCCACTTTGGTGGCAATGATGGCGCCGTCATCATTGCCGAGTGTTTCACCCAGGAGTATTTCAGAATGCCCGAGACCGTAGATATCGGCGGTATCAAAAAAATTAATGCCCTGTTCCCGTGCAGTGCGGATCGCTTCCTTGGACTCGCGGTCGTCGGCATTACCCCAGCCAATAGCTGTCTGGCCAATCATGGCGCCGCCACCAATGGCCCAGGCACCAAATCCAATTTCGCTGACGAGCAGGTCTGTATTTCCAAATTTTCTGTATTTCATAAAAATTTCCCCGCCTGAAATTACAACATTCCATTTGCCGCGAATAAACAGAAATGCTATGAACTCATACCATATTTATATACACCGGCTGGCCCGTTATACTTATTTTTGACCCGAAAAACAACCGGGATGAACAGACCTTTAAGAGTATTAGTCGCTAAAGTTGGTTTAGATGGGCACGACCGTGGCGCCAAGGTCATCGCCGCTGCCCTGCGTGATGCCGGCATGGAAGTGATCTATACCGGTCTGCGACAAACTCCGGAAATGGTGGTCAACGCTGCGCTACAGGAAGACGTTGACGCCATTGGCGTAAGCATTTTATCCGGTGCCCACATGACGATCTTCCCAAAGATCCTGCAGTTGATGAAGGACAAGGAAATGAACGATGTGCTACTCACCGGTGGTGGCATCATCCCCGAGGATGACATGAAAGCCCTGCATGAAATGGGTACCGGGAAATTATTTGCCCCCGGAACCACCACCAGCGAAATTGCCGGGTATATACAGGACTGGGTAAAACAACACCGTAACTTCTAATCCGGTACCTCTAATCCCTCCGTAACCGCCCCACCGATACCCCAATAAAACCGCGTTGCGTCCGGAACAGGTTTTAATACCACTCATTAAACAAAATCTGCGATTCACGCATCATTGTTTTTTTTCATGCGTAAACCCCCGCAATTTTGCACCCGCATTAACCATTAACAAAGCACCCGGCGCCGCCGGTGACTGAAAAGAAAATTCATAACGATGAACCCTGTTTTGATTCAAAATCTCAAAAAATCATTGAAAGTGACCTTCCTGGCAGGCGTTGGACTTTCACTAAGTGTTTACTGCTGGCTAAGACTGATCTTCTATGAAGTTCCTTTTACTTTCCGCGAAGACCTTTCCATCATGATCAAAGTAATGGCCACAGGTTGGCTGATGGCTATCGCCCTAAAACTGAGTTTCTACCTGTTGCTGGGTTTGATCCAGTTTGTTCAGTCGCCCAGGAAGTATGCCCTGGTAACCCGTAGGGCCGTAATAGTCCCCCTGCTTGTGGTGGCTGTTGCCATCCTGCTCTTCTCCTGCAAACAACAATCTGTAGGCGTAAAAAAAGATTTTAATACCAGTCTGACTTCTAATTATAAAAATATGGAGCCGGGCGAGGTACAACTCGTGATGAATGACGAAGTGCTCAACCATACCGATGTACCGATCGGTGAAAAGTTTTTAATCATCAATAAAGATGTGAAGGGTCTCACCCAGCGTGATGGCAAAGTTTCCGTGGGTTGCGCCCTCACCATCAGCGACCAATCCGGCACGAAATTGCTGGATGAAGCTGATCTGTTTGCCGGAAGAGATGTCTTCAGCCCGACAGATGCTACCAACCTGAAATGTACGGTTACAACCGGCTCTCCTATGGAGTGGGAAGAAAAATATGATGTCGTAGCGACTTTCTGGGATAAATATGGTGATGGAAAGATCGTGAACAAGGTTACGATCAGGGCGATTGATATTCCCTGATTCTTGCTGGAGTTATTGGTAATTTGTAATCATTGTGTCCGGGAAACGCTGGCCCCGGAAAACGAAACAAGAAAATTTCGGACTAAGTCTTCTTTACGCTAAGGGTTAAGCGAGCGGTCAGGATGGCTGGTAAAACGGAACTCCGTTCCGTTCTTGCTGGCCGGAACGGGAGTTCCTGCATCCATGGACACCGGTGAAAAGTAGTACATAGGTCTACGAAAATTAAGAAAAGCCCTTGTGAGAATAAAAGCCATAGACGACGCCTTAGTCAAGGCTTTGATAACATTTTTAAAATTTATTCCGGACAGCAATGATCTGTAATTGGGAATTGGGTGTCAACACTCAAATTACGAGTTCTTACTAATCCTGATCAATAGCATTATCGTTATTTTTGGCAAAACAACGATCATGTATCAAACCCTGCTCACCGAACTGGATGGTGATATTTTCGTGATCACTATCAACAGGCCCGACAAACTGAATGCGCTGAATAGAACCGTAATTGAGGAACTGAGCCGCGCCATTGATGAAGTCTATACCAATCCTTCTATAAAATCTGCGATCATTACCGGTAGTGGCCCCAAATCATTTGTGGCGGGTGCCGATATTAGTGAATTTTCATCCCTGGATGCGACAGGTGGAAAGGCGCTTGCGAAAAGGGGGCAGGATCTGGTTTTTTCGAAAATTGAAAATAGCCCCAAACCTGTTATCGCGGCAGTAAACGGCTTTGCCCTGGGTGGCGGCTGCGAACTGGCTATGAGTTGTCATTTCAGGGTAGCGGCTGAACAGGCAAAATTCGGTCAGCCGGAAGTAAACCTTGGACTGATCCCTGGTTATGGTGGAACGCAACGCCTGGTGCAACTGATTGGAAAGGGTCGTGCGATAGAATTACTGATGACGGGCAATATGATTGATGCCGGTACAGCCTTGCAATATGGGCTGGTCAATCACGTAGTGCCCGCAGATGAATTATTACCGAAAGCTAAGTCCATTCTTCAACTGATCAATAGCAAAGCACCGCTTGCGATCTCCGCCTGTATCAAAACCGTGAATGCGGTGTTTGATGAAACTAAGAATGGGTTTGAACTTGAGATCAATAGTTTTGGTGAATTATTCGACACAGCTGATGCCAAAGAGGGCGCGGCAGCTTTTGTAGAAAAAAGAAAGGCAAATTTTATTGGGCGGTAATCTATGGATTCGCAGAACAAAGAAGATAGAAATTTTCATTTAACAAAGGACGATGTTCAATGTACAATTTGGAAAACCTTTATTAAAGTGTCGGGTGGAATTTGATTTTTCCTTATCTCACATGAACTCTTTGTCCGAAAACGAATCAGCGAATGAAATAATACGCATAAAACGTCCCGATGGGACGTGGGACTGGTTGCTTTTGTATTTTCTACCCATATAATCTCCCTACGGGAGATAACAGGCACAATCAATGTGGCATGCCAAAAAATAAGTTTTCGATGGACAATATCAATTTGTGGAACATGTTATCCATGGTGAGTCGCTATAAATGACTCCAAGTACAATCTTTATTTCGGGCAATTTCCTGGTGAATAATAATATTGAATACCCCATTGCGTCCCATCGGGACGCTTTATGGGTAGAAATAAAATAAGTAATACAACATCCCGTCCTGTAGGGACGGTTTATGCCATATTTTCGAATTTTCAATGGACCAAGATAAAAATTCAATTTAAATACCCTGCTGAAACCTCAAATTAACTCTAATATCCAAACAACTCAGTCAGTGAAATCTTTTTGAGCTCACCATATTTTTTGAGATCATCGAGCTTAATATTCTTTTCCGAACCCACTACTGAATATGAATATGGTTTATTTGAAAGTTCCGCCCTGTGATACGCATCCAGGTCTTGCAGCTTCAAGGTCTTGTACTTTTCATAATTCTTTTTCCTGATGTCTTCTTTCAGACCCTTCTTCTCTGCATTGAGATAATTGAATATGATACCGTCTTTGGTGATGCGTTCGGTTTCAATATCCTTAAACAAACTCCTGCGGGCACTGGCAAAACTTGCTTCATTCTTTGGCAGATCGTTGAGCAACTCGTTCATCCCCGCAATGGCTTCATTCAGTTTATCAGCCTGTGTACCCACATAAGCGATAGCGGAATAGTGATCATCTTTCTTTGCCGGCGTACTTACAAAAGCATAGGTAGAATAAGCGAGCGCTTTTGATTCACGGATGGTCTGAAAAACGATCGATCCCATGCCACCGCCAAAATAACCGTTGAACATATTCACCAGGGCATCTTTTTCCGCATCAAATTTTCCGAGGTTACGCGACCAGTAAATATCGGCCTGTACCGCATCGTATTCAGCAAACAAAACCTGGTTAGCGGTCTGGCTGGTACGTTCAAACTTCACAGCGGGCGCAGGCATAGTCCAGGAAGCAGGTGTCTTGTGCAGGTTGCTGATAGAAGCCGTAAAACTGCTGAGTTCCTGTGGACCATAGTAAAGTATCCTGTGTTTATAGTTTAAAAGCGATTGAATGATTCGAACCAGGTCTTCCGCCTTTATCGCTTCGATTTCTTCATCGGTCAGGGTATAGTTGTAGGGATTATTGGCGCCATAAAGGGCATAATTCCTGAGTGCAGATGCAATAGCGTTCTTGTTAAGCTTCGCATTGGCCCTTGCCTTCATCAGCCTGTTTTTCAAACCTGAAAGCGCGGCTGTATCAGCCTTACAATTCTTTATAAGGTCTTCTAACAGCGTTACCGCTTTTGAAAAGTTTTCCTGCAATCCGGTTACACTTACCGTGGTTTGCTCAGTACCGGCAGAAGTATTAAAGCTACAGGCAAGGTTATAAAACTGTTTGCTGATATCCTCCGCAGAATACTTCTCTGTACCAATGAACTGAAGATATTGCAGCGCTATCGACAAAAACTTATTATTCCAGGTCCCCATGTCGAAGTAATAGTAGAGGTTGAAAATGCTATTGTCTTTGTTTTGCACATACAGCACTTCAGTATTCCCGGCTTTAGCCTGTTTGATATCGGTAGAATAGTTCAGCCATACCGGTTTGATTGCGGGTAACTCTGTTGCATTGATCTGTTTTACAAAAGGCGATTGCTGACCCGCATTGGTTTCAACCGGTGTAATGCCTGGCTTATCAACTTTTACGATATTTTTATCTTCACCCTTGCGTTTATAAATGACCACATAATTTTTCTCGCCAAAGAACTTATTGGCAAAATCAACGATGTCCTTTTTTGTCAGCGCACCCATATCGTCCAGCACCGATACATCCTTGTCCCATTCTTTTCCTTCATGCTTGATATAACTATCCACAAGACCTGCTACCCTTGCGCCATTACTTTCAAGCGCCTGCAATTCGGCCAGTTTATAATTAGCAACGATCGCTTTGATCAGTGATTCTTCGAAATTGCCCTTCCGGAGTACATCTATCTGTCCCATCAAAAGTTCCTGGGCTTCTTCGAGTGTCTGACCCTGCTTTGGCGAAGCTGTCAACACGAACATGCCATAATCCCTATATTGTTGGATTCCCGCACCGGCTCCCTGTAATTTCTGTTGCTTGTTTAAGTTCAGATCAAACAGACCAGCCTTACCGTTTGATAATATTGAAGCTGTAACACTGGCCAGTAAAGATTCCTTTGTGTTATTCGCACCTACCCTGTAAACCACACGGAGACTTTCAGCGCTGGGACCGAATACTTCTTTAACCACAGGGCCTGCAATAGGTGCCTGTTCCGGCCCTTTGTATTGTTCAACGGGGCTGGCCTTCATGTATGAAAATTTTTGATCGATCATTTTCACCACCTGGTCGGGGTTGAAATCTCCCGCCATGATAATGGCCATATTATTAGGAACATAATATTTCTGATAATAATCACGAATGGCCACCAGGGATGGATTTTTTAAATGCTCCACGGTGCCGATCGTCGATTGCAATCCATAGTTGTGTGTAGGGAAAACAAGCTGAAACATGGCTTCCTGCACCTTGCGGCCATCACTGTCGAGACTTATATTCTTCTCCTCGTACACCGCTTCGAGTTCTGTATGGAAGATCCTGAATATCGGGTTTCGGAATCTTTCTGCTTGTATTGTCAGGAATTTCTCTACTGCATTAGATGGAATATCCTCTTCGTAAACAGTTTCCTCCACCCAGGTATGCGCATTGGTGCCCTGCGAGCCGATCGAAGCCATCAGCTTGTCGTATTCATTGGCGATTGAAAACTTAGAAGCTTCTCCTGATATCCTGTCGATTTCTTTGTAGATCTCTTTTCTCTTCTCCGGATCGGTGGTGGAATTGTAAGATTCGTACAACGCGTCAATTTTATCGAGTAGCGGCTTTTCTTTCGCCCAGTCGAGTGTGCCAAATTTGTCGGTGCCTTTAAACAACAAATGCTCAAGATAGTGTGCCAGCCCGGTATGATCGGAAGGATCATTATTGCTGCCCGTTCTCACGGCGATCTGCGTTGCAATGCGAGGCTCTTTCTTGTTGACCGAAAGAACAACTGTCAATCCATTCTTTAAGGTGTAAAACCTGCTGTTTGTGGGATCGCCCGTTACATACTTATAGGTATACCCGCCTGATGATGCCTGTTTCCATTCGTGCTTTGCCTGTGATAATGCCGTTGTTGCATTTACCAATAATAAAACAGGAAGCATCCATTTTCTCCAATTCATAATAGCTTAGTTTTTTAATGCGCGCCAATATATTAAAAGAAACCAAGCCACCTGCAAAATAGGGACTTGCGGCCGTTTAGTTATTTTAACGGAGACCGGGTTGGGCAATTGCAATTAAATCGACCGGATAATTTTGTAGCTCTCTGATCTTATGGCTTCTCAATTAGCTTCTCGTCGATCAGGTAAGCCGCGATCTCGCTGATCTCGGGAGTATCCCTGGCGTTTTTGATCAATAGGTTGAAAGCGCTTGCTTCAACGGTTGGAAAGGTGAGAATCCTTTTCCTGCCGATCGTTGTAATATTTATTTCTTTGACTGGCTGTGAACCATTCAGTAGTTCCAGTTTAGCCTCGATGACCTGTTGCCCGTTTTGAATCGCTTCCTGCAATACAATACAATTCACCTTTTTCACTTCTTCAAATTTAATCCAAAGCCGGGTGCTCTCATAATTACTGAGTTTCTCAAAAGTGGCGGTATTGTTATCAGTAAATTGTGTCCGCTTGAAGATACTTCCACTACCATGCAATTCAGCCCTGGCATCTTTTACCAGGTTATTGGCAAAACTTTCGTCGCGCAATCTTTTAAACTCTATCAGCGACGCCGAATCGATTTCATGAATGAGACCGCGCCGGTCGGGTGGGACGTTTAACAGGAAATTGGCCCCGCGGCCCACTGATTTAAGATATAGATCAAATAACTGTTCTGCAGTTTTCACTTTATCATCTTCATTAGCATGATAAAACCAGCCCGGCCTGATGCTTACATCACACTCCGCAGGTATCCAGTTGGCGCCGTTGATATTTCCCTGTTTTAATGTGTCAGTTGACGGACCACCGGCGCCACGTTTGAAACCCGCCGTATCCAGATAATTCCAGTTGGTTTCACCTGCGACGCCCTTTTCATTACCCACCCATCGAACATCGGGACCGATATCGCTAAATACAACGGTGTTCGGAGCTATTTCTCTCAGGGTTTGTTCGAAGCGACTGAAATCATATTCTTGCTTTTTCCCATTGGGGCCTTCACCATTTGCACCATCCCACCAAAACTCGAAGAATGGCCCATAGTTTTTCACCAGTTCCTTCATTGTGTTTACATACACATCGTTGTATTCTGGTGTACCATATTGCGGATGATTCCTGTCCCAGGGTGACAGATAAACGCCAAACTTCAAACCATACTCCTTACATGCTTTTGCGAGTTCGCCTACAACATCTCCTTTGCCGTTTTTCCATTTGCTTTCCCTGACCGTATGCTTGGAATACTGGCTGGGCCATAAGCAAAATCCATCATGATGCTTTGCGGTAATGATAATTCCTTTCGCGCCAGATTTTTTCGCGATCCTTGCCCATTGTCGGCAATCCAGTGAAGTCGGATTAAATACTTCCGAGGGTTCATCTCCGTGCCCCCATTCCTTATCGGTAAATGTGTTGGGACCAAAATGGATAAACCAATAATACTCCAGGTCATGCCAGGCCAGCTGCGCCTTGGTAGGTAAAGGAGTTTTTGGCGTTTGCGCAGCAAGTATCGCAACACCGAAACTAAGTACGATGGTCAGCAGTGATTTCTGTCTTTTCATGGTTCATATTTTTCAGGCCAGTTCAGGTTGCCTTGATCTCTCCAGCCTGGCCTCGTTGATCTTATTGCTGGGATCCATAATATATGTAAGCACCGAATTATCTTTCATTAATTCCACTACCCTGAACCCGCGATACTCGGTGCCCCAGCTTCCACCGAAATGAGCATCGAAAACAAATGGGATATTCTCACGGGTCTTTATTCCTTCCTCGTCGTGATCATGGCCATTGAATATCGCCCTTACATTTTTATGAGCTGCCAGTATTTCAAATAATTCCGGGCAATCAACCGCATGTGTTGTCAACTTACCCGGATTGATATGCATAAAAATAAAAACATTCTCCTGCCGGCGATGCTCCGTCAGTTTTTCCCGGAGCCAATTGAGGTCGGGACATAAGTAAGTCCCTTTTTCGTTCGAAGTAGTTGCAACCAGGAAAGAATTTTTCCTGATAGAGAAATCCAGGTTGACAGGCATATTCCATATTTTCTCCCATTCCTCCGCATTCACATGATCATGATTTCCCTGGCTTACATAGTACTTAAGTGCCAGTTTATCGAGCGCCGCTTTTGCCGCAGGAAAATATTTTTTATCATCGTGTACAATATCCCCGTTGATCATGCAAAATGCAAACGGATCCTTGCGATGCTCTTCATTGATCCTCGTGACAAGCGTCGCATAAAAATTCTCATAATCTGTTTTGGGT
>JAEYOL010000206.1 GCA_023411775.1 Bacteroidota bacterium
TTTGAGTGATACTATGCGATAAAGCCACTATTTCCAGTTCGATTTTCTTCATAAAATTGACACGAAACTAAGGAATTTGAATAAAAGTTGACAAAATCCAGTAGAAGCTTTGATTCGCCGAGGCTAATAATTATTATTATTTTTTACGTTATTTGTTCTCTATAAGGCCACACCATGTTTAGAATACGGATCCGTTCCCTCGGCGCATTCGCCGCAATTTTATGTTTGTTTTTTGCCTCCTGCCAGAAAGCACCGGATGTGGACCTGGACAACCCGCCACCGATCCCCGAGGAAGTGCTCGATTCCACTCTTTTGATCAAGTCTATAGCATGTATTTTGAATAATGGAAGCGATTCTGTTGTCGAACACTACGATTATGACACTATCAACAGGAAGATCACCGTTTCCTGGACATTCTCAGATATGGATGAAAATGATCCGAACTACGTACCTGAATTTGTAGATGCCAAAACGGAATTCAACTATAATAACGCGGGAAGGCTTATACGCGTAGACTATACACACTCACCTCACCTTCCACCTTCGGATGATGAATATACCAAAGCTGAGATTATATATGATGATGAAAATATAGTTAAACGTATAATCCTTTCCTATAGAAACAGGCCGGCCGACGTGAGGGAATTTGAGAAGACCATGTTAGACGATGGCCGCTACGTTTTGGAATGGCTTGAACCAGCCATAAGCTCCACAAGCTCGGACATATCCAGATTATCTTTTTTTTCAGCAGATGGAAGAGTGGAAATGAATTTACGAATCTCGTTTATCCTGAATGAACTGTTTAAGTATGACAACTGGCTGGATACAATATATTACGATGCAAACGGAAATGTAGAAAAGGTTTTTACACAGCAATATGACGCACCGGGACATGTAAAGGACGAATATTTTAGTGTTGAGTATACTGACAGAGAGTCGGGAGGTGATGAGTTTTATAACCAACGTAAGCTCCTGCTCAATGGTATCTCAGAGATCCCTATCGGTGAATATGATGAAATGCTGCTCGGATCCATGGGAATGTTTTCCCGGTATTTAGAATTTGAGGCCGCACAGTTTTCCAGGTTTCCTGCCAGGAAAGCCAGGATCCGCCTGGAAGATGGATCATTCCAGGAGTATCAGCCCGTCTACACATTTGACAGCAAAAACAGGCTTTCCTTAATTACATGCTATTTTCTCCAACCAGACCTACACCCGGTTACTTATCGTATTCATTATTTTAATTGATATCACACCCCCATGGTTAAACATATAAAAATTCTGATTCTACCCCTGGTCCTGTTGAGCCTGCTATTCGTTTCCTGCCAGAAAGAGTTAGATATTGATTTAGACGATCCTCCAGATTTACCCGATGAAGTGAAAGATTCCACATTGCTGATTAAGAGCATAGCTTATGTGTATAACGGGGGTACAGATTCGATAGTTGAATATTATCACTATGATACGGCAAACCGTAAGATAACCCTTAACTGGACTGATTCGGAAACTGATCCGCAGGATCCGGACTACCAAAGTATATATAGTAATTCGAAAGCAGTATTGACATATAATAATAAAGGACTCCTTATACATGGGGATTATGAATACCCGGTTTCATATAACGGATGGGAATACGCTGTGAAATCCATCGATATAAACTATGATAATGATAATATCGTAAGCCAGATTGACGTGAGGTATTTAGGAGGTAGTACGGCCTCGACACCATTTACTAAAACAATACTCGCGGATGGCAATTATCGGCTGCAGTGGGAAGAATCTGATCCGGATGATCCCATTGGCTGGATTATAACCAGAACGGCAGAATTTACAGCCGAACACAAAGCTATTTTAAATAGCCAGGCATTAGTTGAATCAATTGATAATATTGACTATAATATTTTATGGAAAGACACACTTATATATGATGCGAGTGGGAATGTAGTAAGGGTTTCAACTTACTACAAAGATGAACGTTACAACACAGATCAAAATTTTATATCTGAAGAATACTCCGGGCGCTGGACAAAAGGTGATCAATTATATAACCAGCGAAAATTGATACTAAACGGGATTACCGATATCCCATTTAATGATGAAAGTGAGCTGATCTCTTTTTATACTGGCGTTTTGTCATTCCAAATGGGCTATGAGACAGCGCAATATTCTAAATTCCCTATTAAAAGTGCAAGGCTGCAGTCATACGACGGAACTTATGAAGATGTTGTATCGAATGTTGAATTTGACAGCAAGGACAGATTGTTGAAATGTTCTACATTCTGGCTTGACGCAGAAGTGGTACGCGGGGAATATAGAATTACTTACTTTAAATAGTCACAGGAAAAAATAAGCCAAATGAAAAAAATCATTTGGCTGTCTTTCTCTCTGTGAAGCGGTATATAGCAGGGTCTTCGTTTTATGCGATACCCTTTAGTTTCCTGATAGCTTCCGTCATTTTTGGCACAACCTCAAATGCGTCGCCGACAATGCCGTAGTCTGCGGCTTTAAAGAATGGCGCTTCGGGATCTTTGTTTATAACAACGATCACCTTGCTGCGGTTCACACCGGCCAGGTGCTGGATGGCGCCGGAAATTCCGATTGCGATATATAGATTGGGCGCAATAGCAAACCCGGTTTGGCCTACGTGTTCATTATGCGGCCTCCAATGCGCGTCGGCAACAGGACGGCTGCAGGCAGTGGCAGCATGCAAAACTTTTGCGAGGTCTTCCACGATGCCCCAGTTCTCCGGACCTTTCAACCCACGTCCGCCACTTACCACAATACCAGCCTCGGTAAGCGGCACTTCACCACTTGCTTTCGTGGTTTGGGTCACTTTTATTTTAGGAGCATCTACTTTGGCTTCAAACGGAACCACTTCCGCTGTGCCACCAACTTCAGCAACCTTGTAGGCATTTGCATTCAGGGTGATGATCTTTACCTGAGTATCTACCGCGATATTAGCAAACGCTTTACCCGAGAATACATTCTTTTTGACAATAAAACCATCATTGGTATCGGGAAGGGCTACCGCACCGGATACCAAACCCGCTTTCAGACGCACAGAAAGCCGGGGTGCGATGGCTTTTCCATCCATATTATTGGAGAAAACGATCACCGACGATCCATTAGCCTCTGCCACCTGGGCAATAACGCGGGTAAATAGCTGAGCGTCGAACGCGTTGAGTGCTTCGTTGCTGACATGATGTATTTTTTTGACGCCGTACTTTCCAAGTGCAGCAAGATCTTCTGAAACAGTACCGAGTACTACACCTTCTGCCGCGGTATTGAGCTGGTCGGCGATTTTAGCACCGTAGCTCAAGGCTTCCAGCGAAGATTTTTTTACCTGTCCATCTGCCTGGTCTATAAATATTAAAACTGACATATAGCTAATTTGAAAAGTTGAGAATTTGAAAATTTGAAAATGGGTAAAGTGGAATTGACGCTGATCGCGGTTAAATAGCTTTTGCTTCTTCGTGCAGCAGTCTTACCAGTTCTTCCACATTATCTGCCGGTACCAGTTTAACGCCGGCCTTGGCAGGTGGCAATCCAAAACTGGTCACACTTGTCAATGCTTCCACAGCAACCGGTTCCACCACTTTCAGGGGCTTGGTACGGGCTGCCATGATCCCGCGCATATTGGGGATCCGCTGTTCTGCCATGCCTTTCTGGGCACTTACAACAACGGGTAGTTCGACCTCATTTATTTCTTCACCACCTTCAATTTCACGTGTAATGGTAGCCTTATTGCCGTTTAATTCAAACTTAGCGGCCAGAGATACAAAAGGCAGGTCGAGCAATTCTGCAACCATGCCACCAATGGCTGATCCATTGTAATCAATTGTTTCCTTTCCGGTAAAAATCAGGTCATATCCGCCCTGTTTGGCTACTTCGGCGATCTGTGATGCGATCGTAAAACTATCGTGGCTGTCTGTATTCACACGGATCGCTTCATCACCACCCAGTGCCAGCGCCTTGCGGATGATTGGTTCCGCGTCGGCAAGTCCGACTGTGACGAGATGTAGTACAATAGAAGGGTCTTTTTCCTTTAGTTCTATGGCCCGAACCAGCGCATACCATTCATCATAGGGATTGATGATCCATTGCACGCCGCTGGTATCAAATTTCGTGTTATTTTCAGTGAAGGCTATTTTTGCCGTAGTGTCAGGCGATTTGGTAATACATACTAAGATCTTCATGACGGGTTTTTTAAAGTTCAAACTAGTTGTTTATGCAACTAAAACAAAGATAAGTGAAGCAAAGTTAAATCCCGTATTTGAGAGCAATTTTTTTTACCCGCCGTTATGGCGCGTTTTCAAGCCATATTGATCGAAATATTTAATCATGGAGCGTATTGACAGGTTAAAGGAATTTCTAAGAGTTAATCCCACGGATAGCTTTATACAGCATGCACTGGCCCTGGAATATGTCAAAAAGGGCGATGATGAAGAAGCGCGGAGGCTTTTTGAGGAACTATTGTCCCGCGACCCGGGATATACAGGTAGTTATTATCATTTAGGCAAACTGTTCGAACGAATCGGTGACACAAAATCTGCTTTGTACTGGTACGAAAAAGGGATGGAACAAACCCATAAAACAGGCGACAGGCATGCGTATGGGGAGTTGAAGGGGGCGTGGGAGGAGTTAGGAATGTGAAAATGTGGAAATGTGGAGATGTGAGAATGTGGAGATGTGAGAATGTGGAAATGTGGAGATGTGAGAATGTGG
>JAEYOL010000279.1 GCA_023411775.1 Bacteroidota bacterium
GGGCAGCTCCTGCAATTTTGCAATCGCAAGGTGCATAGCCTTGAAGGAAGCATTTAAAATATTAATATGATCGATCTCTTCATTGTCGACCGAAGCAACCGCCCAGGCAATGGCTTTTTCTTCAATGAGCGGTCTCAATTCGTTGCGTTGCTCAGCGGTTAATTTTTTAGAATCGTTCAGGAGGGGATGTCGAAATTTTTTCGGCAGGATAACAGCAGCCGCAAATACAGGCCCGGCAAAACAACCCCTGCCGGCCTCATCGCAGCCGGCTTCAATCAGTGTGTTTTGGTAGCGGGATTTCAGCATGGGTATATAAATAAATTCAATTTGTCGGGGTGAAACGAAAATAATCGATGTATTTGTAATAGAATGCCACGAGCGATAAATTTAATCCACAAAAAATCATCCTTTTCATTTGTTGCCGGCCTACCTTTGCACCCGCTATGATCACCGATTTGAAACCTGCGCGTTCTTCACGGCCCGTAGCCATCTGGCTATTGGTGGGTGTGGGCATGATCATCATACAGGTTTTACTGGGAGGGATCACCCGTCTTACAGGTTCAGGGCTTTCCATCACTGAATGGAAACCGATTATGGGCGCCCTGCCTCCTATGAATGAACAGGATTGGAATATTGCGTTTGAAAAGTATAAGCAAATTGCGCAATATAAATACCTCAATTTCCACTTCACATTAGAAGATTTTAAATTCATATTCTTCTGGGAATGGTTTCACAGACTTTGGGCGAGATTGCTGGGAGTTGTTTTCCTGATCCCCTTTATCATCTTTTTAATTCAACGACGCTTTAAGCAGGAAATGGTCCGCCCGCTGATCATCCTTTTCCTCCTGGGTGCATTACAGGGACTGGTTGGCTGGATCATGGTGCAAAGCGGCCTTGAAGATTCGGAACTGGTGTATGTAAGCCATTATAAACTGGCTATACATTTTATTCTCGCGCTGGGCTTGCTGGTGTACACACTTTGGTTCGCCCTGGAATTGCTGATCCCGGAGCGGCAACTTACCCATAGTAGCTCATTAAAAAAATTCATGGGCTGGTTGACAGCCTTGCTGGTTGTACAGCTTATATATGGCGCTTTTATGGCCGGACTAAAAGCAGCAACTGCGGCGCCTACCTGGCCATCCATGAATGGCTCCTGGCTTCCTGGCGATACCAGTTCTTTCGGCGACCGTCATTTTAGTGGAATCGGTCAACTGACCGATCATCCCATCATGATTCATTTTCTTCACCGCAATATTGCTTACCTGTTAACCATACTGGTGCTTGCCTGGACCTGGCAGGCTTTTAAGGTAAGTGGTTCTCCTATTTTCCGGAAAACCCGACTCTGGCCGTTAGTACTTGTCCTGATCCAGGTAGCGCTGGGCGTGTTTACCGTTCTTCACTCTATCAATACCCGAAACTTCCTTTGGCTCGGTGTAGCCCATCAGTTTGTAGCCATGCTGCTATTGATGTCATTTGTGTGGTTTTTATACATCATCAGAAGCAGCAAGTCCTCCCGTTCCTAATTATACCGTGGCGGTAATTTGCATTGCTGTCATTAAATAGTATTTTTAAATATCATCAGCTACCGTTTTCATGAAAGCATGGCTTAGAGGATTTTATTATTCGTTTCCCATACAACTGCTTTTCCTGCATTTTCGTAAATACCAGGTCTTGCTGCTCTTTTGGTTTATCCTGTTTGCAGTGGTAAATGGAAGCTTTATGCAAACCTTTGGCGCCGATTCCCTCTTCCTGGCGCCTGAGTTCCTCGACAACGTGAATTCGATCAGTGCAGCAATCGTTGGCATATCAATCGGTATGTTTATCATGAGCTGGAATATCAGCACCTTTATTTTATTCAGTAAGCATTTTAAGTTTCTTTCCGCTACAACCAATCCATTCTTAAAATACTGTATCAACAATGCGATCATACCCCTGCTTTTTATCCTTTTTTACTTTTTCAGGGCTTATGAGTTTACGCGCTACCGTGAATTGATCAGCAATATTGAGATCCTTTTTTTAGCAGGCGGCTTTCTCAGTGGGCTTATCCTGATCCTGGCGGTTTCATTTATTTATTTCTTTCGTGCCGACCGTTCTATCCTTCGCCGAATGATGCCCGAGATCAGTGTACCCGGAGAATATCTAACGCAATTGAAACCTGCGAGGGAGATCTATCATAACGAAAGCCTGATACATGTAGAATGGTATTTTGATTCACCGCTTCGCCTCCGACCCGTCCGGGATGTTAGGCACTACACGCCCCAGTTCGTAGAATCGCTTTTCAAGCGACATCACTTTGCGGCGATCATTTCGGTGTTTGCGGCATTCCTGTTCCTGGTGCTGATTGGATTTTTTCTAGACTCTCCTTTTTTCCAGATACCCGCCGCTGCCAGCATCACGATATTTTTTTCCATCCTGATCGGTGTAGCCGGTGCATTTTCTTATTTCCTTCAAAGCTGGAGCATTCCCTACCTGTTGATGTTGTTGCTTGCATTAAATTTCTTTTACCAGAAAGACTGGATCGATCCACGCAATAAGGCCTATGGTCTCGACTACCAAAACAAACAAAACAGGCCACAGTATTCACGCGAAGGGTTGATGGCACTTTGCACACCTGAAAAAGTACAGGCCGATCGGCAGAATATGATCAGGGTTCTTGAGAACTGGAAAAAGAAACAGGACAGTTCACGTCCCTTGCTTGTATTGTTGAATACCAGTGGCGGCGGTCACCGGAGCGCCACCTTTACCTTTAGCATGCTCCAATACCTGGACAGCCTGAGCAATGGGACTATCATGAAGAAAATATTCCTGATCAACGGCGCATCGGGGGGAATGATTGGTGCTACTTATTTCAGAGAATTGTACCTGCAAAAACTTAAGGGAAAGAATATCGACTTATAGGACCCTAAATATGTAGAAGATATCGCCGGTGATGTGTTGAATCCCGTGTTTTCTTCATTTGTGGCGAGAGACCTGATTGCGCCGGCGCAGAAATTCAGCGTAGACCAATATACTTATGTAAAAGATCGTGGATATGCTTTTGAAGAAAAGCTGAATACCAATACCAGGCGCATGCTTGACAAACAAATTGGCGATTATACGGAAGATGAAACGGCTGCCAATATTCCACTCATGTTCTACAATTCCGTTGTGACCAGGGATAGCCGCAAACTAATCATCAGTACACAACCCGTAAGCTTTATGATGCAGGGCTGGCAGGATACTACACGCCTGCCTGTCATGGATCCCGATGTAATTGATTTTTCAGCGTTTTTCAAAAACCAGGATGCGCAAAATCTGCGAATCCTTACTGCGATGCGAATGAATGCCACATTCCCAATCGTGCTTCCAAACGTATGGTTACCCTCTAACCCCGTGATCGACGTGATGGATGCTGGTTTGAGAGATAATTACGGACAGGAAACCTCCCTGCGTTTTCTTGAAGCTTTCGATGACTGGATCAAAGAAAATACAAGTGGTGTATTGCTGATACAGGTAAGAGACCGCAGCCCCGGCGGTTGGGAATATCCTTATATGTCGGATGACATAACCGATCATGCCACCAAGCCATTTCTGTTATTGCAACACAACTGGTTTAAGATGATGGAGTATTTTCAAAATGATATGCTCAGCTATTATGCCGAGCATCCGGGTCGCACCGTACATAAAGTTTTATTCCAGTACGCCTCTGACAAGGAAGAAAATAAAGCGGCCTTGAATTTCCACCTGAGTAAAAGAGAACAAAAAGATATTATCAGCTCCGTTAATTCAGCTGCTAATGAAAAAAGTTTCCGCGAGCTCAGCAGGTTGCTTCATTTTGACTATAACTTAAAATAATCACCCCGTTTATCTTCAGTTGATGATCAATCAGCTTCAGGACCGGGTTGTATAAGCCGGAAGCATTTTTTTCGGATAGTTATTGCTAATTCCCCGGGTGTCTCTGCAGGATCGCCGTCAATATGCATCGGCGCCTGGTCTATGTTCTTAATTTTAATGGTGTCGGCCTGGAAATAACTGATCGGCTGGTCGAGGGAATTTTCCACTTTCTTGATCTTGCCGGCAAATACCTGCTTAACCAGATTATAAAGAAGGCTGGGCTTAGCTGCTTTTTTTACAATAACGATATCCAATAATCCATCAGCCAATAGAGCTTCGGGTGCAATGGTAAAATGGTTACCAAACTGGTTGCTGTTGGCGATGCTGATAAAAAATGCTTCTGTCGAAAACCCTCTTCCGCCGGCTTCTACATCAAAACGATAAGGCGAAATAGAAAAAAAATTCCTGCTCACCAGGCTGGCATAGGTGGCAAAACCCCGCTTGGGTTGTTTAGCAAATTCATGCGCCACCTTTGCATCGAAACCAAGTCCGCAAAGCATACACGCGAATTGATCATTTACATAAAATCCATCGATCGCGGATGCTTCGCCAGTAAAAACAATATCAAGCGCTTTTTCTGGACGCTTTGGAATTTTCGCTGCCAGCGCCAGGCCATTTCCGGATCCGCAGGGAATGATCCCGAAGTTTACCCGCTCATTCATCAGGCTGTTCACGACCTGGCTTACGGTGCCATCGCCACCTGCAATCACCACATCTGTAATTTTCTCTTCCAGTATGATGGGACGAAGGAAAGAATAGTCACCACTCGCAACTGAAGGAAAAATATGAAATGGAATCCCCATTTCCCGTGTTCTTTTCTGAACGTATTCCTGGAGATCCTTCTTTGTTCTGGTACCGGCAATCGGATTAACGATATAAATTATGCGCTTCTGCATGTAACATCTTCTATGAAAAAAATACTATGGGGGGCCAAACCTCTGCTGCGTTACCAACGCAAAATCGCGCTGCCCCAGGTAAACCCGCTTCCAAATGCTGCAAGGCAAACCAGGTCCCCTTCTTTGACCTTACCCTGTTCCCAGGCTTCACAGAGTGCGATCGGTATCGACGCGGCGGTGGTGTTTCCGTACCTGTCAATATTATTATAAACCTGGTCATCCCTCAGTTTCAGCTTCTGTTGTACAAACTGCGCGATCCGCAGGTTCGCCTGGTGCGGGATAAGCAGCGTTATATCCGTTGTTTGAAGCTGATTCGTTTTGAGTGCTTCTTCAATCACTTCGGGAAATTTCACAATGGCTTTTTTAAACACAGCCGGTCCGTCCATGTATGGAAAGTTCTGGGCCTTATCGATCATGGCATGGCTCATGAACATATCGCCCATTTCGCCCTCATTGAAATCGGCCAGCGATTCCTTTGTCCAGTGATTGGCATGCGTACCCGGATTGTACATCGCAAGTATCTCGGCGCTTTCCCCATCACTATGTAAATGTGTACTGAGTATCCCTGACTGCGAAGATTCCGGAGCAGCCTGCAGCACGACCGCGCCTGCGCCATCACCAAAGATCACTGAAATGTTGCGTCCCCTTGTACTGAAATCCAGGCCGAAAGAATGCTTTTCACTTCCCACCACCAGGATACTTTTATACATACCGGTTTTTATAAACTGGTCGGCAACACTCAGGGCATACACAAATCCACTGCACTGGTTACGTACATCGAGGGCGCCAATTTCGCTCATCTTCATTGCCCTTTGTAATAATACACCACATCCCGGGAAATAATAGTCGGGTGATAAAGTAGCAAATATGATAAAATCGATGTCCTTAGCGGTCAGACCTGCCCTTTCGATCGCGATTTTTGCGGCTTCAATGCCCATCGTGGTAGTCGTCTCCTCGGTGCGATGTGCATACCTTCTTTCCTTAATCCCCGTTCTTTCCTGGATCCACTCATCGCTGGTATCCATGTATTTCAACAGGTCATGATTGGTTACAACACCGGCGGGAACATACATCCCTATACCGGCAATTCGGGAGCGGTGCATAGCAATCTTATTTTCAGCAAGATAATGAATAGGCGTCAAGCGCGTTTCCAAATCCTGTCCAAAAGGAATATAGCACGATATTTTCTAACTATACCTTTATACTCAAAGTCTACACAACTCAAGCAGTCGAAAGCCAATGGAACAACAGGAAAAAAAGGCAAATGGATGGAAACGCGCAGGAAGGATCGTGCTTAAAACCTTTCTGTGGATTTTTTTCCTCATTGTACTTGTATTCCTGCTGGTACTTACACCTCCCGTACAAAACTTTATTCGAAAGAAAGCGGTTGCTTACCTAGAAAATAAACTCGACACCAGGGTTGAAGTAGGAAGGATTTATGTTGGTCTGCCACGGGATATTGTTTTAGAAAAAATCTACGTCGAGGACAGGAAAAAAGACACATTGCTTTACGGCGGCAAACTGATGGCTGATCTAAATATCTGGAAGCTTATTACAAAAGGTGAAGTGGTATTAAAATACATCAGCCTAAACGATATAACCGCTAGGGTCAAACGTGAACTTCCGGACACCAGCTTTAATTTCCAGTTTATCATCGATGCGTTTGCCCCTGCCAGCAGCAGCCCGGATACCAGTACCGGCGCTTCCTCAACCATCAGTCTCGGCACTATTGAGCTTAATAAGATCAGGTTACTGTATAAAGATGTGGTGACGGGTAATGACATGGAAGCATCGCTGGATCATCTATATACCCAGGTTGATAAATTTGATCCGGCGCAAATGATCTATGATGTACCCAAAACAAATATAAGCGGCCTGATCGCAAGAGTATACCAGTCTAAGCCGCTGGCAACTGCCGAGCCTGAATCAAAAGATAGTGTGGAAGCCCTGGAGCCGAGTCCATTCCAAATAAGTTTCAAAACGCTACAACTGGAAAAGATCAACCTGGATTATCGCAATGATGTTTCTTCATTTTATACAATGTTGGATCTTGGTTCACTACAGGTAACATCCGACGCTATTGATCTCAACAAGCGGGTGATCAACCTGGATGAGGTTGCACTTAAAAATACAGTCGCTTCCATCAGGCTTGGAAAAACGGGCTCCGCCAAAGTGGTCGAAAAAGAAGTGGAACAGGAAGTGGAAACCCAGGCAGAAGCGGGCTGGCGAATTTTTGCAAATAACCTGGAACTGGAAAATAATAACCTCCGGTTTGACAACGATAACAGTCCGCGGGTAAATAAGGGTATGGACTATGCACACCTGGCGGCGCGTGATTTTACACTCAATGCGGAAAATGTTTTACTGGATACCGATTCAATTGCCGGCACGATCAGCAATGCTAGTTTTAAGGAACAAAGCGGATTTGTATTAAATCAACTAAAAACAGAATTTTTATATACATCCCGCGAAGCCTACCTGCGTAATCTCTATCTCGAAACGCCGGGCACAAAATTGCAACGCGAAGCAGCTATCCGTTACTCGTCCATCGAATCACTTGCGAAGAATATCGGGAATATGGAAGTGGATCTGGATATCGAAGAAAGCAGGGTACATGTAAAAGATGTACTGGTATTCGTTCCTTCGCTGAGCCAGCAGCCAGCGTTTGCTGACCCCAACGCGGTGTGGTATATCAATAGTCGGGTTACAGGTCGTGTTGCGGACCTGAAAATTGAAACATTACAGTTGCAAGGCCTGCAGGACACAAAGCTTGATGTATCCGGTACGATATCCGGTTTACCGGCTATGCAAAACATGGAGGCTAACCTTGCAATCCGCAATATCAACAGTTCCCGGGGAGACATAAACCGCTTTCTACCAAAAAATACCTTGCCATCAAATATTAGCCTGCCAAACCGGATCCATGCATCGGGCAACATCAGGGGCAATAGCAGCCGGATGAATACTGATCTTTCAGTGAACACCGATCTTGGTGATGCCAGCATTACCGGAAGCTTTAGTGAGTTTGATAACCCATCGCGCATGGGTTATAATGCAAAAGTGGAAACACGGTCCCTTCAACTGGGAACTATTCTGCAAAACCAGGAAATGCTGGGACCTGTATCAGCCACTGTCACTATAAATGGCGCCGGTACCGACCCGAAAACAGCAAATGCCATATTCAATGGTACGGTGCATTCAGCAGTCCTGAACAGATATACCTACCGTGATCTCACGCTCGATGGCTCTATTCGCGATCAAAAGGCCAATGCTGACCTGTCTATGGTCGATCCCAATATTCATTTTGCGATCAATGCCGTGGCTGACCTGTCCGGGGAGTTCCCAAAAATAGCGGCAAGCGGCATGATCGATAGTGTGAAGCTGCAGGCACTGAATTTTACTAAAGACAAAATTATTTACCGGGGAAAGTTGCAGGCTGATTTCCCCGTCACCAATCCAGACGACCTGCAGGGAAAACTATTCCTTACCGAATCGGTATTTGTTCATGACGATCAGCGCGTCGTTTTGGATACCCTGCAAATCGTAGCCGCCCGTTCAGACAGTGGACGCTACCTGCAGCTTACCAGTCCCGTGATGACGGCAAGAATTGAGGGCCAGTATCAACTTACTGAACTTGGCCAGGTATTTCAGCAGGCCATTCAGCCATATTTTGCCGTTGTAAGTGATAGTTCGGTCATAAAAACACAGCCATTTGATTTTACTGTCAATGCATATATACTCGATAACCCGGCATTGAAAGTTTTTGTCCCGGGTCTAACCCAGATTGATTCGGTTTCTATCCAGGCTCATCTTACTGATCATAGCGGATGGACGGCTTCTGTAAAAGCTCCCAATATCGTCATGGGGCCGAACAGGCTTCGCAATCTCGATCTGCAGGCGGGCACGGAACAGGGCGCGATCCGCATGATCACAACGATCGAAAGTCTTGCCAGCGGACCGAATATGGCCATCGACAATACAACGCTGCGCACAACAATTGCAAATAATACTGTTGACTTCGGTTTAAATATTAAGAACGGGGACAACAAGGATATATACAATATCAATGGCCTGTTGCAACAACCCCAAAGTGGCAACTACGAGTTTGTATTAAGACAGGACAGTCTTCTTTTAAACTATGCCCAGTGGACCATCGCAAATGACAATAGGATCCTCATTACGCCGCAGGGCATCAATGCGAGAAATTTTGAGTTGAGTATAAATGGTCAGCGACTGGCCATTAACAGCCTCAATGCAAATCCAAATGCGCCTCTCGAGGTAAACTTCGAACAATTCAGGCTGGCAACGCTTACGGGTTTTGTTCAAACGGATTCCACGCTTGCAAACGGTGTACTTAGTGGTAAGATCACCTTTAATGAACTAGCTAACGAGCCAGTTTTTGTAGGTGATCTTTCACTGAATGATCTAAGCCTGCGCGGTGATACGGTGGGCAATGTCAAAATACTTGTCAACAACCGCGTACCAGGTACCTACGCTGCTGATATAGCCCTGAGTGGAAGAGGAAATGATGTGGGATTGACAGGTAATTATTATTTAAAAAGTGGTGACAGCAATTTTGATTTCGATCTCGATATCCGGGAAATGCCCATGGCGACGGCAGCAGCATTTTCGAATGAAATGCTCCGGGATGCCAGTGGCTCCATTAATGGAAAATTCGATATTCAGGGCACAATAGCCAAACCAGAAGTAAGGGGCGGCCTCAATTTTAATAAAGCCCGTTTCAACTTAAGCATACTCAACAATTATTTTACAATCGACCAGGAGAAGATCAGTGTAAATGAACAGGGCATTGTATTTGACAATTTTGAGATAAAGGACACTTCACAGAATGCGTTGCGAATAGATGGCGTTGCGGCTACAAAAAACTTTACCAACTATGATTTCGACCTGGCCATAAGAGCCCGCGATTTCCAGGCATTGAATAGTACCAAAAAGGATAATAAACTATTCTATGGCAAACTGTTTTTCAATACCAACCTACAAGTCAAAGGCACAGAAGCCACCCCCGTGATAGATGGCAGGCTGGTGGTGAATGAAAAAACCAGTATGACCGTGGTGCTGCCCCAAAGAGAACCCGGTGTAGTGCAGCGCGAAGGCATCATCGAGTTCGTAGATATGGATGCTACGCTTTCAGATTCATTATTTATGGCGCCATACGACTCGCTCAATACGGCACCTTATACAGGTATGGAAATTTCGGTCAATGTCGAGATCGACAAGAAAGCTGAATTCAGTCTCGTGATCGACGAGGGAAATGGTGATTTTCTAAATGTAAAAGGCGAAGCCCTGCTTACCGCGGGTATTGATCCGAGTGGAAAAGTAAATATGGCCGGAACCTATGAGCTCGAGCAGGGCAGTTATGAACTCACCTTCAATTTCGTGAAACGAAAATTTGATATTGAAAAAGGAAGTCGTATTGTCTGGGAAGGAGAACCTACTGATGCCCGCGTCGATATCGATGCCATCTATGTTGCCAACGCTGCGCCACTTGACCTGGTAAAAAGCCAGCTGGAAGAGGCAACCGCTTTTGAACGCAATACCTATATGCAGAAGCTGCCGTTTGATGTGCACTTGAAAATGGAAGGAGAGCTATTAAAACCTGAGATCAGCTTTGATATTATTCTCCCCGAGGATAAAAAATATATAGTGTCAGGTGAAATTCTGAGTACTGTTAGAAACAGGCTTGAGCAACTGAGACAGGAAACAGGCGAGATGAATAAACAGGTATTCTCCCTGCTTTTACTAAATCGCTTCGTAGCTGAAAATCCCTTTGACGCCAGCGGCGGATCTTTTAATGCCGGCACCTTTGCAAGGCAGAGTGTAAGTAAACTACTGACGGAACAACTGAATCGTCTCGCCGATGACCTGGTGGCTGGTGTAGATCTCAACTTTGATGTGCTATCATCCGAAGATTATACAACCGGAGAAAGAAGAGACAGGACGGATCTGAATGTGGGCCTGTCGAAGCAACTTTTAAACGACCGACTCACTGTATCCGTAGGTAGCAATTTTGAGCTCGAAGGACCTTCCGGTTCCAATCAGCAGGGCAATAATATCGCAGGTGATATTGCGCTGGACTATCGTATCAGTCGCGACAATCGTTATCTCCTTCGTGCTTATCGCAAAAACGAATACCAGGGTGTGATCGATGGCTATATCATTGAAACAGGGGTGGGATTTATCATCACCGTCGATTATAACCGATTCCGTGAAATTTTTATGTCAAAACGTGAACGTGATCAACGTCGGCAACGGAGACGGCAACAAAGAGAAAGGGAATTGCAGCTTAAAGAACAAACACAGGAACAAACCCCCAACACCACAACGCCCGTGAATAATTGATATGAGCCGCCTGATGAACCATAGTACTATTTTGATCCTTGTCGTATTGCTGGCCTCCTGTAGCGCCACCAAAAAAGTTCCAGACGGGGATGCCCTGTACCTGGGTGCCACAATAAAATTCGATAGTTCCGGACTTAGATCCAAGGAAAGAAAAGAACTGCGCGACGACCTAAGCGCCCTGACACGTCCCCGCCCCAATAAGCGTATCCTGGGTATACCGTTCAAACTGCTTTTTAATAATATCCGCTGGCTTCGCAAAAAGGGTGAACCACCTGTACTCCTCAGTGATGTGAATACGGAGTACAATCAGAAAGTGCTCCAAAGTAATCTCGAAAATCGCGGCTTTTTCGCGGCAAATGTAAGATGGGATACTACGGTTAAGCGGAAAAAAGCCCGCGCCATCTATACCGTAAGGCCGGGTCCGCAGTATAAGATCAACGCTGTTCATTTTGCGGATGATACCAGCATCCTCCAACAAAGGATCAATGAAGTAAAAGAGAAAAGTTTTCTCAAACCAGGTGAAGCGTTTGATCTTGACCTGATAAAAGGTGAACGCGATCGAATTGACGCACACCTGAAAGAAAATGGTTTTTATTTCTTCGACCCTGATCTTTTAATCGTACAGGTAGATACTACGCTTGGCAACTACCTGGTGGATCTATATGTAAAAGTAAAACCTGAAACACCGGCGCGTGCCCGTGAAGTATATACCATCAACGATGTGTATATTTTTTCACAATTCGGATTAAGAGCGAGTGAGAACGATACCACCAAAAGCAAGGCCGAGTATTACAAAGGTTACTATGTGGTGGATCCGAGAAAACTTTATAAGCCCCGCTTGTTCGAACAGTCGATGCAGTTTGATCCAGGTGATATTTATAATCGGGCTGATCATGGCCAAACGATCAGCAGGCTTGTCAACCTCGACCTTTTCAAATTTGTAAAAAACAGGTTCGAGCCCGTTGCCGGTATTGATTCGTCAAAACTGAATGTATATTATTACCTGACCGCATTCCCTAAAAAAGCATTGCGAGGAGAAGTCAATGCTCATACAAAATCAAACAACCTCACGGGATCCTCGATTACGATCGGGTGGCGCAATCGTAATACGCTTCGTGGTGGTGAACTTCTCACTATCGATGCCACTGGTGGGTTTGAAGTGCAGTACAGCGGCCAGATGCGAGGCTTCAATACCTATCGCGGCGGAATAGAAGCCAACTTCACATTTCCGCGCTTTATCATCCCATTCGGACTCAACCCGAAGGGAAGCTTTGTTCCAAAAACAAATTTCAAATTGGGTTATGACATGCTGATCCGGAATAAACTTTATACCATGCAATCTTTTCGTGGAGGATGGAGTTATATCTGGAAGGAAAATATTTATAAGGAACATGAGTTCAACCTGGTTGATATCAACTATGTCCATCCTTTTAAGATCAGCGATATGTACCGCGACAGCGCGGCTAAAAATCCCACGCTGTTAAAAGCCGTAGAAAACCAGTTTATTCTTGGAACCAATTACGATTATACTTACAACTCGCTCGTTGGAAAACCTGCTATGAGCAGTGGATTTTATTTCCAGGGCAATCTCGACCTCTCGGGTAATATTGTAGGCCTGATCACGGGAGCAAACGCAAGGAACAATAACCAGAAAAATATTTTTGATACGCCCTTTTCTCAATATGTACGCCTGTTGAGTGATATGCGTTATTATATCAAGCTTTCCAAAACATCAGTATGGGCAAATCGGCTGATTGTTGGTGTCGGAATTCCGCACGGCAATTCTCTACAGTTACCTTACATCAAGCAGTTTTTTGTCGGCGGCACCAATAGTATTCGTGCATTTCGCAGCCGCTCCCTCGGCCCGGGCAACTATATCGATACGCTCAACACTACTTTTTTACCTGATCAGTCGGGAGATATCAAGCTTGAGATCAATACGGAGCTCCGTAAAAAACTATTCGGCATTGTACATGGCGCTATCTTCCTGGATGCCGGGAATGTGTGGCTCTTCAATGAAGATCCCAATAAGCCCGGCGGCAGGATCAGCAAGGATTTTATCCAGGAGATCGCGGTCGGCGCGGGTGTAGGGTTAAGGTTTGATGTTTCTTTCCTGGTCGTTCGTTTCGATGTCGCCTTCCCCCTACGCAAACCCTGGCTGGATGATAAAGAACGCTGGGTGATACGACAGATCAGGCTGGCGAGCCCGAGCTGGCGTAAACAGAATGTGGTTTTCAACCTGGGTATAGGCTATCCTTTCTAATATGGGCCAAACGGAAATAGTGATTTAAGTCAACTATAACAATCCGGCTCGTAAAAAGCCCATATCTCCCGCACGAATAAATACTTTTTTTGACGCATATATTTTAAATACTGCTCCACTTACTTGAATAGCGGAATTCTAATTATCATATTTGTTGCAGATAAGAAATCCAATACTGAAACACCGAATAGTTATCCAATATCTTAAAACTTATTGTTTTAATCCAAACCTCTGAAAACACCCGTTGAAGCTCTAATTGAGTAAGATTGTAAAAGGCCGGCTTTCGCCGGTCTTTTTTATTACCCACCCCATCAGTCTGCTTGCATTTACTAACTTCAGACATCAAACTTCCTGATATGAGATCTATTCTATTCTATGTCTTGCTGCTTCTAATTTGTTATACCAATAATGCTCAACCCACACAAAAACCTCCTTTACATGGAAAAAACTGGATGGCCATCACAGGTAAGCCACTTGCAGCGCAGGCGGGAGCGATGGTTTTTCAGCAGGGCGGAAATGCTGTTGACGCTGCCTGTGCTATGCTGGCTGCGACCTGTACTATGTGGGACGTATTAAGTTGGGGTGGGGAAACACAGGCGTTGATCTATAATCCAAAAACAAAAAAAGTAATCGCGATCAATGCCCTGGGCGTTGCCCCTACCGGCGCAACACCTGAATTTTTCAAAGGCAAGGGTTATAATTTCCCACCTGAATATGGTCCGCTGGCAGCCGTTACACCTGGCACACCCGGCGGCCTTTGTCACATGCTTGCTGAATATGGCACGATGAGTTTGAAACAGGTGCTGGCGCCTGCGATGCAACTCGCGGAAGGTTATCCTATCGACGCACAAACCGCCAATAGCATCGAAAGAGGAAAAGACAGGATCCTGGAATGGCCTTATAGCAAAAAAGTTTTTCTGACACACCCTGGTGAGAAACGGGAAGCGCCCGAGGCGGGTGAAATCTTTGTACAAAAAGATCTGTTGGAAACATTGAAAAAAATGGTCGAAGCGGAGCAGCAGGCACTCAGTCATAATAAAAATCGTAAGCAGGCGATCATGGCTGCTTACGATCGCTTTTATAAAGGAGATATCGCGAAAGAAATTGTGAGAGGGTGCAGGGTGCAGGGCGGATTGTTCACGATGGAAGATCTGGCAAAATGGAAACCCATAGAAGAAGAGCCCTACATGTAAATTATAAAGGAATTGAAGTATACAAGTTGCAGCAATGGACCCAGGGGCCCGTGATGTTGCAGGCGCTTAATATCCTTGAAAATTTCGACCTCAAAAAAATGGGCTACAACAGCACTCAATATATTCATACGGTGTACCAGGCCATGAACCTGGCATTTGCCGACCGTGATTTTTATTATGGCGATCCTTATTTTCCACCCGAAGAACCGATGCAGGGTTTATTAAATAAGGAGTATGCCAAACAACGGGCTGCTTTGATCAATCCCGATAAAAATGATCCCATGGTTGGCCCGGGTGACCCTTATCCTTTTGAATCAAAAACAAATCCCTGGCTCGACCTGATGAAGAAAAGAGGTTTTGATACTGCGCCCCCGACCAGGAAAAATTTTATGCCCACGCACGATGCTGGTGGCACTGCTGTAAACATTACGGATGAATATATGGACCGGCTTTGGCGTGGAACTACCAGCATCGAAGCTGCAGATAAAGAAGGCTGGGTGGTATCCATAACTCCCAGTGGGGGCTGGCTGCCTGCCTGTATTGCTGGAAATACCGGCGTGGGGATGAGCCAGCGGATGCAAAGCTTTGTCCTGGATGCCGAATTAAATCCATTTAATGTGGTGGCGCCCGGCAAAAGGCCAAGGGTCACACTCACTCCTTCGCTCGCGCTGAAAGATGGGAAACCCTTTCTCTCATTTGCGGTGCAGGGCGGCGATACGCAGGATCAAAACCTGCTGCAGTTTTTTCTGAACATTGTCGAATTCGACATGACGGTACAACGTGCAAGCGAAGCCGCCAATATCAATAGTAACCAGCTCTGGCTCTCCCTCGGCGGCACCAAAACTGACGACCGAAAACCTCAGCCCGGAAGTATACTGATCAACAACAATGTACCTGATAAGGTTAGGGAAGAATTGAAGAAAATGGGTTATACTTTAAGTTTTGGCAACCGCACCAGCGGCCCCATCAACGCCAT
>JAEYOL010000063.1 GCA_023411775.1 Bacteroidota bacterium
ATACTTTGTCGGCAGATGAAACTGTGAACAGGAATACGGTAATCCTGCGGTCGGAACTTGATTCCATGATCAGGTTGCACAACGATGCTCTTCCTGCACGGGTGCAACCAGAACCGGTGGTGGAACCTGGTATTGACATCCTGCCGTATGCGATTGCCGGTCTTGTTGCGTTGCTGGGTATTGGGGGGCTGCTTTACTTGCTATATCGTAACCAGCGGAGGTTTCACCGGGTGGTGCGTATGCTACATAAGCAGGTGCAACATCTTGAACTGGCTGCATATGCATCAGGAAGTATTGCTGATGCGGGTGTGAATGGAAAGGGGAGGGGTAAGAGCTCAATTCCCGCATTGGAGAAGAAGATAGAATCGTTACAACAACAATTAGATAAGGCAAAAACGGAGAACGAGGAATTGCAGGGACAGTTGACGGAATCAAGTAATGCAAGGCTGGATTTTGAATCAGTAAAGCAGCAGATGATGGAAGTGTACAAGATCCGCAACTACCCGGGTTTTAATAAAGAAAAAACCGAGACAGAGATCGTGAAAAGCATGTTGGATACCGAACGCTCGGTGGCACTTTATGCGTATGAGCATTTTTTAAAGCCAGTAATGGCTATCGCAGATGCGAATAAGAATAATCCTGCAAAGATCAACCCTGAAGAACGCGAGAAACTCGTGGACCTGATCATTTCACTTGGACTGCTCTATAGCGAGTACCTCTACCTGCGTATCAGCGAGCTATCCGTCGGTGGCAGAATAGTGGAACGACTGGGAAGTTTGAAAAATGGGAATAGCCTGGATCCTGCAACGCTTAAAGAATTAAGTACAGAACATGGAAGCCGGGCCCTGGTGGTCAGGATGGCGCTGGATAAAACTTCAATACAAAAGCTTTCATATCCCGTTTTTGACGAAACCAACCTGAATCTTTCATAGTGGCGATCCAAGTTTATTATGCTTAAATTTTTCACAAGTCTGAGTTTTTTATACCTGCTTGTTATCATTACCCTTTTGTTGTACGGGTATATCTACCAGCGGGATTTTAAGAAGGGTAAGGTTCGAAACAATCGTTTTCCCCTGGTTTTTCTTTTGATCAGTGCGGCCTGCCTTTCTTTTTTATGGATTAATATACATGCACCACTACGTCTGAAAACCTTTAGCAACCTGGATCACCATTTCCTTCAGCATAATGGATTTGAATTTACCAAAAACATCGAACTGGGCGGGGCGGATACGATTAACTACCAGGATAATCCATACAGCCGGTTCATTTTTGCTGGGGGAAATGGTGATCTTACTATAAACTCACCCTACTCGGAGGAGCCGTTTTATGTATCTGGTGAAAATGGCTATCGCATTTTGTCCGCCAGTCAGCCTGCATTGAATAAAACGCTGGTTTGCCAGGTTGGTAAAGAAGAACTTCAACTTCGGGTGGTAAAAGAGGATGAATATGAGTTAAATATTGGAGGCGAAATATTTCATGCAAACCTGCTGGTTAAAAAGGGCATCAATGCCTGGAATCTCTTTAAAGAGAATGATCAGTTCATTAATTCAAATTTCTACAATGACGGACGGGTAATAGCCGCGCTTAATAATATTTACTTTGTAAGGAATGATGTGGGCAGGAAAACTTATGGTGAATTGAGGATTTTTATTTCCGGCAAGCTCTTTCACTATGTAAACAGGCTGGTATACGAGGGGACAGCATTGCAGCCGGCGGACCTGCAGTTCAAAGCCAGTTTAGCTGACCATTCCCAGGTGGCCTGGGGTATCGGGTTTCTAACCAACAATCGAAATCAGTACAAGGTTAGATATACCGGTAAGGATAGTTTTGCGCTGATCAACAGGTACCCTGTTTCATACCCCCTCACGGAAGAGAACAGGCAGGACTGGACATCCCAGTATGTCAATAAATTCCTTGTTGCCGGTGGAGAGGACATTCGGAATATACCCGCGACATTCCGTGAAGGCTTCTTATTTTCTTATGACGGCACCGATAAATCATTTGGTTTTCCGCCGCTGCTGCTAGACTATCACAAAGCCGGCAGGAATGAATCCCCGGATCTGAAAGCCAGGCAGCTTTTAACCGGTAAGGATGTGAGGGTGGAAAATGGTTCCTTCTCGGTTCCTGCAAAAAATGGTGGATTCAACTGGAGCTTTTCAATCCTCAATAGTTTTAACTGGCCTTTTGAGGAATATAATTTATCATCATCTGCCTGGCAGACCCTGATATTTGGAAGCCTGGGTGTATTCATTGTACTTGTTTTCTTAACATCCCTGCTAAGGCATCCAATGTCAAATAGCTGGGTATGGCAATTGCTGACGGCGATCACGATGGTGTTGCTGACTACCCGGTTCTTTCTTTATTGGCGGTATAAAAGTTTCCCGCCCTACGATGGTATGGACCTTCCTTCTCAACAGCAACTACTGAGTTTTTCCAATTTTGCTGTGATCGTGTTTGCGACTTTAGTTCTGGCACTGGTTTTTGGTTTTGGGTCATTGCAGGCGATTTTCCGAAAAATTCGCACACAATTCAGCAAGAACCCAGTTGCACAAAGCTATCCAGGTCCAAACGGGAATTTATTAAGGAGCATGTTCGATGGTCTCTATGCTCCAATTCAGAAACTTACAAACCGTTTCGGCAGTCGCACGATATACTTTGCCGCCTGGGGAATCCTGCTCTGTCTAGGTGGCGCTGTGGCGGCTCTCAATAATTTCGATCCAGGTGTATGCCGCCGCCTGGCAATCGTGCTGACCATCGCCTGGTTTGGCTTTTTGTTTATTTCATATCGGCATTCGCCACTTGTGCAAACGGCCGAAAAAAGCTGGTGGCGGATCAGCACCCGCAAGTTTTTTAGTTTGGTGATCAGTAACCCGGTAAAAATGATCTTGTCGGTTACCCTGTTGGCATTATTTGCTTTTAT
>JAEYOL010000089.1 GCA_023411775.1 Bacteroidota bacterium
TGGCTATCCAGCTTATCATCAACCGCGAACTGGGCACGGCCAAAAACGAAAATCCCAACCAGGGCTCATTCCTTATAGAGGAGTTGACCGCCCTGGTAGAAGAAGCTGTTTTGAAGGAGTTCGATCGATTGACGGAGCGTGGTGGCGTATTGGGTGCTATGGAAAGAATGTATCAGCGCAACAAGATACAGGAGGAAAGCCTTTATTATGAACACATGAAACACACAGGCGAGCTGCCTTTGATCGGTGTGAACACTTTCCTGAATAAGACGGGTAGCCCCACGATCATTCCCGGCGAAGTGATAAGGAGCACTACGGAAGAAAAAGAGCAGCAGATCAAAAGCCTGCATGGATTTTGGAAAAGAAATGAGGGTAGATCCGGCGAAGCCCTGAAGCAGTTGAAAGAAGTCGCCATCAACAATGGCAATCTTTTTGCACAGCTCATGGAGACCGTTAAGTATTGCTCGCTGGGTCAGATCACGCATGCCCTGTATGAAGTTGGCGGGCAGTACAGGCGGAATATGTAGCCATGTATCTCTTACAAGCAAATGGGTTCAGCTGGAAGGAATTGCTGCTCGGCAGCGAAGAGTGGAATTTCTTGCCCGAAGTTTTTATCCGCTCGATCATCATGTTTACGGTCATCCTTGTAAGCCTTAGCATTTTGGGCAAACGCGGGGTAAAGCAACTTTCCGTATTCGAACTCGTCGTTATCATCGGTCTTGGCTCCGCAGCAGGTGATCCCATGTTTTATAAAGATGTAGGCCTGTTGCCTGTTTTGATTGTGTTCCTGATCGTGATCGGTCTTTATACCTGGGTCACTCACTGGGTGGGTAAGAGTAAAAAAATTGAAAGGCTGGTGGAAGGAAGATCCATTTGCCTGGTAGAACATGGAAAGTTTGCTGTCGATAATTTTCGTAAGGAAGCGCTTGGGCAGGATGAGTTTTTTTCCGAATTGAGATTAAAAGGCGTTTCGCATCTCGGCCAGGTGGAGACAGCTATCATGGAAACCAATGGCGGTATCAGTGTATTTTTTTATCCTGACAATAAAGTAAAACATGGGTTGCCTATCATGCCAAATTCACTTGAAAAGCAGACCCGAAAAATAAGTCATGAAGGATACTATGCCTGTGTTTTTTGCGGGCATACCGAAAAGCTTGAACCTGCACATAAACATAACTGCAAAGTATGCAGACGTGATAAATGGGTGGAAGCAAAAAACGATAAACGTGTTACGTGATGTCGCATTTATAAAAAATAGAAATTAATATCGTGTAGCAGGACAGCCTACTTTCTTTGACCTCTTACCACCAGGCAAGCCGGCTATTTGTTTGTATTTATCAAAGAAGTATCTCAGGGTGTATGTTACGGCGATAAAATAATAGCCATCTTTATTTTTTGGATTCCCTCTTAATTTGTCTGGCGTAGGATAAGGACCGGCGCCCACTTCATCACCCCTGTAAGCCAGGTCTACTGCAGTTTGTCCACGCGCAGCCTGTAACGCCGCGGCATCTACATAATAGCCACTCACATCATCGAGATGATCGGTAAATAATTTTCGATAGCCGAGTTCAAGCCCCAGGCGCATATCTTCATTGAGCGAATATTCAGCGCCGATACCAAAAGGGAGATTGAATTGCCAGAGTTTATATTCCTTTACACCCGCTATAAATCCCTGGCCTTCGGTGCTGAGTGGTTTTAAATCTGTTTTGTTGCCATTTTCATCTTTGGTGTATGGCTTAAAGTGAAACAGCCCGATCCCTGCAAAAACATATGGCGTCCACCATTTTTCATTTAAACTGAAAAAGCTGTACTGGCCGGTTAGTTCCCAATCAAAAATTTTAGATTGAAAATTGAGATTACGTTGCCGCATTTGTGAAGAGCCTTTTTTATCATCGCCTCGCAGGCCGGTAAAACTTAAATAACTACGTGCCATGATATGCTCGGTAAGGTCATATCGTGCACCGATTGATAGAAATAATTTGGGTTGTGACAATGAAACCGATTTTGATTTCAAATCGCCCTGGTAACTGGCTATTCCCACACGGGTGGAGAAATGAAAATTTTGCCCGAGGGCAAAAACCGGTAAAAGTATGATGATGATCAGCAGTTTTTTCATTGATGATGGATTGGTATCGCGTTAAAAACGTCGTTTGCGGCTTTTTATTTTCCATAATATGTGCAAATCAGTGCATGAGGGGCTATCTCTCAAGGGTTTTTGTTATCTTACAACAGGTCTTTTCTGAGCGATGATACGTTTGATTCCATATTGCATGCTTTTCTTTTTGATCCCCCGGGTTTTGACCGCTCAAAAAGTTATCTCTATCAAGGTGGATGGGTCGATCAATCCTGCGACTGCTGGTTATATTGCTGATGGTATTGAAAAAGCACGTATTGAGAAAGCTGAGTGTCTGCTGGTGCACCTCAATACACCTGGTGGACTTCTAAAATCTACACGGGTTATTGTAAGTAATATTCTCGATTCGCCGGTTCCGGTCATAGTGTATGTATCACCTGGAGGCGCGCATGCGGGCTCAGCTGGTGTGTTCATTACCATGGCGGCACATGTCGCGGCGATGGCACCCGGTACTAATATTGGCGCTGCTCATCCGGTTGCACTTCAATCTGTTTTGGACAGTACCATGAATGAGAAAGCAACCAACGATGCCGCGGCCTTTATAAGAACTATTGCAGAAAAAAGAAACCGCAACCTGGAATGGGCCGAAGAGGCGGTGCGCAGGAGTGTATCCATTACTGAAACCGAGGCAATAAAAAATCGCGTCATCGATATTATAGCAGTGAATGAAAAAGACCTGTTGGAACAACTCGATGGCAGATCGGTGACCCTGAACAGCGGCGGACAGGTACTTCGTACAAAAAACGCAACGGTAGAAAAACACAATATGCGGTTCATTGACCGCCTGCTGGACCTTCTTAGCGATCCAAATATCGCGTATATATTGCTGATGTTGGGTATGTATGGTGTCATGTTTGAATTATTCAATCCCGGCGCTATCCTTCCAGGCGTGGTAGGTGTTATCAGCCTGGTGCTGGCATTTTATTCCATGCATACACTACCTGTCAACTATGCGGGACTGGCGCTGATCATTTTTGGTGTTATATTATTCCTGCTGGAAATAAAAATTGTTAGTAATGGACTCCTGGCTCTTGGTGGCATAGTGTCGCTGGTGCTGGGATCGATGATGTTGATCAGGTCAGACTCATCGCTTGAGTTTTTACGTATCTCACGTGGCTTGATCATTGGGGCGGCTATCGTCTCCGCTGCTTTCTTTTTATTTGTGGTAGGTGTCGGCATCAGGGCGCAACGGCAAAAGTCGACTACCGGTGCTGAAGGGATGTATGGCTTTGTTGGTGAAGTGATCGATCATCTTAATCCCTCCGGTACGGTCATGATACAGGGTGAGATATGGAATGCCGAATCAATTTCAGGTGAGATAGGTAAAGGGGAGAAGGTGCGGGTAAAAGAAATGAAAAATTTAAAACTATACGTGGAACCAGTAGCTAAAACCTAAACTGATTTATTATGGAACAATTCCCGGTTATTACAGTTGCCATCATTTTATTTGCCCTGATCATTCTATCCAGCGCCATCCGTATTTTGAGGGAATACGAGCGCGGCGTTATTTTCCGGCTCGGCCGCCTGATCAGCGGCGATGGGGTAAAAGGCCCAGGACTTATCCTGTTGATCCCCGTTATTGATAAGATGGTCAAGGTAAGTTTACGCACCATTGTACTGGATGTTCCGCCACAGGATGTGATCACGCAGGACAACGTGTCCATTAAAGTGAACGCGGTGGTTTATTTCCGGGTGATAGAACCGCAGAAAGCGATTGTACAGGTGGAGAATTTTTTGCTGGCCACGTCCCAGATTTCACAAACGACGCTGCGTAGTGTACTCGGTCAGTCTGAGCTGGATGAAATTCTTTCACAGCGTGAAAAAATTAATCATAAACTACAACAGATCATCGATACCAATACAGAACCCTGGGGTGTGAAGGTGACTAACGTTGAGGTAAAACAAATTGACCTCCCACAGGAAATGCAAAGGGCGATGGCCAAACAGGCCGAAGCAGAAAGGGAGCGCCGTTCGAAGGTGATCGCCGCTGAGGGCGAATTCCAGGCTTCGCAAAGGTTGTCAGATGCTGCGAAGGTGCTGGCCGATCAGCCGAGTGCACTTACGCTTCGATACCTGCAAACACTGAGAGAGATCGCCGGAGATAATAACTCTACGACGATTTTCCCTGTGCCGATCGATCTGCTGAAACCATTCTTAAAGCCTGCAGATAAGGACGCCTAAGCGTCGACGACTTTTTTGCCAAAAGGAAACAGTGAAATTTCAACCAGTTTAAAGTGCTGGCGTCCCCAGGGTATGCCGATGATTGTAATGGAAAGAATCACGCCCATCACCAGGTGTACAATGGCAGTATAAAGCCCACCGCATATCAGCCAGATAATATTACAGAGCAGGGAGAGGCATCCGCTATCGGTACTGTCGCTTACAACCTTGCGACCAAAAGGCCATAACACCAATTCGGCCAGTTTAAAACATTGCAGGCCCCAGGGTATCCCGATAATGGTGATGCATAAAACGACACCTCCAATCAGGTATCCCAATGCCGCCATAAAACCTCCAAAGATCAGCCAGATAAGATTGCCAAGTAAATTCATTCGATAAATGTACCAAAAACCAGCATCCAGTATCCAGAATCCAGAATCAAGTTTCCAGTATCAAGCATCCCTCCTCCGCTAAAGCTTCGGCGAGCCAACAGGGCCTCACCCCCCAACCCCCTCTCTACGAGGAGGGGGGCCAGTGTCTTAAATTCTAGACCTTCCTCTTAATGTATCTTCAATATCAAAAAGCAAGTTTCCAGCATCCAGTATCTAGAATCTAACATCAAGTACCTAGTACTCCCGATTAATTCCCCGTCCCCACTCTCTCCATCTCATCCGAAGCACCACCGCTGGAACGTTTGTTGGTCTTATATGTCTTGCCAAACCTGTAGGTGAAACCGAGCGTGCATACACGTGTATCACGCTTCAGCTTGAAATATTCGTCGTTGTTTTCAAAATAGGTCATCCCTGCCATGGCCTGGGTATAAAATATATCGCGGACGGTGAGGCGAATGGTCGCTTTGTTTTTCAGCACTTGTTTGGATACGCCGGCCGATACCTGGCCTGTTGGTTCCAGCACTTCCTGGATATCGTTTTGGTTTTTTGTAATATAGAATCCGGACAGTTCAGCCGCCCAATTCTTTTTAAAACGAAACTGGTTATTGATATTAAAATTCATTTGACCGATCGATGCAGTGTAATCTTTCCATAAGACACCTTCTATTTTTTTATGATTGAATAAAGCCATGGCCGTAAATGACCACCAGGGTAACGGTGACGCCGTGGCACTGACCGACGCGCTGATATTTCGCATGCGTTTAAAATTTCCTTCTGTATAAATCACGGTACCATCGTCTGGATTGGCAATGAACAGTTGTGAGAAATAATCATTGGTATTACTATAGCCCAGCGTGGTGGTGATCATACCTTTAAATACATGCGAAAACTCGAGATTCCAGGTGTACTGTGGCCTGATGAGTGAATTACCGCGTTGGTAAGTGTATTTGTTGATGATATAAAGAAACGGGTTCAGCTTTTGGAAGGCGGGCCGGTCGATACGCCTGCCTGCTGAAAACATGAACTGGTGCAGGGAATCAGCTTCGAGGTTGACAGAAGCAGAAGGAAACAGGCTACTGTACTGACGCGTGAAGGATGAATCTTTTTGTTGACTATTGCCCAGCTGGTTCGCTTTGTAGTCGGTATGTTCAAAACGCAAACCTCCCAGCAGGGTCCAGCGTCCTGATTTTTTTTCAATATTACTGTAGGCAGCTTTTATGTTTTCAGTATACAGGAAGTGATTGGTTTTTCCCAGGTCTTCACGCCAGTAGGTCCCGTCTTTATAAAAATATGCGGCGATGTTATCGGTATTGATACGGGAGAATTTCAGACCCGATTCCAATTTTAATTCTTTGTCTAACCTTGCGGTATGATCGGTTTTAGCTGAAAAAATATTGATCTGCGACGGCAGATCACCCTTGAACGCCTCTTCATAGCCGCCTTGTGCCAGGAGTTGGTTTTGAAAGGCCTGGTAAGTGAAAATATCATATTTCAGCAGGTCAATGACCGCACTTATTTCCTGTGAAGAATTGAAGCTGTGTCGGGCATTCAGGTTGATCGCGCCATTCTTCCACTTATTTCTGCTGGCATTATTGGTATGTATGACCGAGTCTGTGGCGCCAGTATCATCTTTCCAGATAGCGGTATTACTTCCGCTTCCCCTTCGTGATGAATGTATTCCGGTCAGGGCTATACCAAGCGTAGTTTTTTGATCAAGGAAATAGTCCACGCCGGTTCTAAGTGTGTGACTTCGCCCTTCGCCTCTGAACATGGAAGGTTGATCCAGCAGGGCTTCTATGCTTCGATCGGGTCTGTAGTATGAACGGAGGGCATATAGGTCTGTAAATCCTTTGTTAGCATTGAGGCTATAGTTGAAGAAAAAATTCCAGCCGCCATTTCTGTAATTCAGCAGTAAACTATTGTTGTTTTTATAATAACGACCCTGCCCGTAAGCCATGCTCGCTGTACCGTTAAAACCTCTTTGCTTATTCTTCTTTGTTTTAATATTGATGATCCCTGCATTACCTGCCGCATCGTATTGAGCCGATGGGTTAGTGATCAGTTCTATGACATCAATCTGGTTGGAACTCATACCACTAAGCATATTGACCAGGTCGGTACCAGAAATATAAGCCGGTTTATTATCGATCATGATGAGAATACCTGAACGGCCTTTCAGGCTAATGTTCCCATCCTTGTCGACGGTAACACCGGGTGATTTTTCAAGTACTTCGAGAGCTGTGGTTCCAGCATTGGTAATCGAAGCTTCTACATTAATGACCGTTTTTCCTGGCAATTGCTGGATAAATGGTTTTTTGGATGTTACCGTTACACCCTGGAGGGAAGCATTTGACTGGTATAGAACAAGTGTAATTGGTTTTTCGGCATCTTCAGGAATTTGCAAGGGTGCTGAATATTGTACGTTATGAGTGACCGAGCTGGCACGAATAATATAGTTTCCCGGAGCCAGTTGTGGGAAATGTGCGATGCCCATAGAATCACTTACCGCCGCTTTTACCAGTGACGAGTCAGCAACATTTAAAACTTCCACAGTAGCGTCAGATATTGCAGCCTGTTTGTCATTTAAAACTGATACAGTCAGTTTTTCGATACCGGGTGCGGGTTGGGAAAACAAGGTAACCTGGAAGCCCAGTGAAAACAGCAGCTGGTAAATTCTTTGCATACGGCTCAGATGAATGCTGTAAGGTAGCAATCCGCATACTGCCTGGCCTTCGAATTTAGTTCAGCGGTGAAATAAAGGGGCTGGAGGTTGTAGGTTGTAGGTTGTAGGTATTGGGAATTAGTAATTGGGAATCTTTGCTGTCCGGAACAAAATTTTTGATTGTTGTCAAAACCTTTGACCCGCTCGGCTCCTATGACTTTTCCTTTTACAGGGGCTTTGCTTTGTTTTTACTGGAGGCTGTTCTCTTTGCTGGTCGTAGATCAAGTGTCCCGATGTGCTAGTAAACCACAGCGTACACAGCGGACACTGCGGAGTATTCCTATTCTCCGTAGCAGATTTTTTAACACATAGACGCCTTTCGCTGTGCTCGCCGTGGTATTTAGTACACCAGAGTTCTCCGGACAACAATGATTGGGAATTAGGGCTTCGCCGATCGGGGAGTGTCATTTCACCAAGGAAACCCCTAAGTCCTAACCCGATAGCAATCGGGTCCTAATTCCAAATTCCTATTAGCACTGACATCACCCAATTCTAACTATCTTTGGCTGTTTTTAAAACATCACATACCTTAATATTATAGCAACTTGCGATTTAGCGATTTTAACTTCCACCCCGATCTTTTAGAAGGCATCGAGGCATCTAACTATGAAAACGCCACCCCGGTTCAGGAGCAGGTGATACCCACGATACTTGCAGGACGCGACCTGATCGCATCGGCCCAAACCGGTACCGGTAAAACAGCCGCATTTCTCCTCCCCGTTATAAACCGCCTGTTAACCAATCATGTTGACGGCCAGGTGGGCGCGCTGGTGATCGTACCCACCCGCGAGCTGGCGATCCAGATTTCCCAGCACCTCGAAGGACTCTCATATTTTACACATATCAGCTCGCTTGCGGTATATGGTGGAAACGATGCGCAAAATTTTGTGGCTGAAAAAAAGGCACTGCAAATGGGCGCTGATATCATTATTTGTACACCGGGACGAATGATCGCCCATCTTAATATGGGTTACGTGTCGATGAAGGGACTGCAATTCCTCGTGCTGGACGAGGCAGACCGCATGCTTGACATGGGTTTCCAGGACGAACTCACCCGGATTATCAAAGCCCTGCCACAAAAAAGGCAAACCCTTTTATTTTCGGCAACCATGCCTCCCAAGATCAGGCAACTGGCACGAAATATCCTTGTGGATCCTGTGGAAGTGAATATTGCGATTTCAAAGCCACCGGAGAAGATCGATCAAAAAGCATTTGTTGTTCACGAACCCCAAAAGCTGCCGTTGGTGAAACACATCCTGAAAAATACAGCTTTCAAAAGTGCGCTGATCTTTTGCAGTCGTAAGCAAACCGTCAGGCAGTTGACCCGCACGATGAGACAGGCTGGCTTCGCTGTAGAGGAAATGCATAGCGATCTCGAACAGGCGCAAAGAGAGGCTGTGATCTCAGGGTTTACCAGTGGGCGCATTCCTATCATGATCGCCACAGATATACTCAGTCGCGGTATTGATATCGATACGATTGACCTCGTTATCAACTTCGATGTGCCGCGTGATGGGGAAGATTATGTGCACCGCATTGGTCGTACTGCCCGCGCAGAGGCAGATGGCATGGCATTTACACTCGTAGGTGAAAAAGAACAAAACAGTTTTGCCGCAATAGAAACCCTGATCGGAAAAGAAGTGGAGAAAGCACCGATCCCCGAGGAGCTTGGGCCGGTACCGGCTTATAATCCCAGGCGAAGAACTGGAAACAAAGGCTCAGGCGGAGGAAAAAGACACTTTCAACGGCATCGCCACGGCCGGCGATGATCAGGCAACCCATCTTTACATGAATTTATTCTGATCACGAGGCCTTCCCTTCGTTGGAGGAAATACTTTCAATTAATTCTTTTACTCTTTGTTTGCTGAGGTTTAGTTTTTTTTCAAGTCGGCCCAGCAACTGATCTTCTTCCCCGGGCTGGTATTGCAGGTCATCATCAGTGAGTTCGATATTGGTTTCCTTTAAGTCTTCCTTTACTTCTTCCCAGGGTTTCTGGAGTTTTAACTGGTAGGTTCCCATATCAACTTTTTTACAGTTATCACAATATTCAGACCAGTTCCTGCGGGATTTTGCAGGCGGGAAGAACCGGATTCTTTTTATCTTTCGGGCCCATCGAAATATCACGCATGAAAAAGTTGTTTTTTATCGCTGTAATATCCTTTTGTATCATACTATTTGCCTGTGCACCTTATGCAAAAACCAATAAGGTATATAAGAAGCAGGTCAAAGCGTATGCGAAAATGCTACGTGAGTATCCAGTGAAAGATTCTGCTGGTCTTCCAATGGCTCCCTCCTGGGTGGGCACTACTAATTTCAGTATGCGGCGTCCGAATTTTGTGATCATACACCACACGGCACAAAACAGCTGCGAGCAAACCCTGCGCACATTTACCCTTCGACGTACACAGGTAAGTTCGCATTATGTGATCTGCAAGGACGGAACAGTGCATCATATGCTGAATGACCTGCTGCGTGCGCACCATGCGGGTGTGAGCAAGTGGGGAAATGCCAGCGATATCAATAGCAGCAGTATTGGTATAGAAATCGACAACAATGGGTTCGAGCCATTTACCGATGAACAGATCAATAGCCTGTTGCTGGTATTGGAACGTTTAAAAAACGCCTACAATATTCCTATAGCCAATTTTATCGGGCATTCCGATGTTGCACCGGGAAGAAAGGTCGACCCCAACCGCAATTTTCCCTGGCAGAAACTTGCTGATCGTGGTTTTGGTCACTGGTATGATACCACCGGCGTACAGGTCGATTCTACATTCAATGAAATGCAGGCCCTGCGTATCATTGGTTATAATATAAATAATCCGCAGAATGCCATACAATCTTTTAAGATACATTTTGTACAAAACGATACCACCCGTGTGATCACCGAAGCTGATAGAAAGATTTTGTTTGACCTGATGAAGCGGTATCAGTAGGGGGGTTAGGAATTGGTATTTAGGGATTGTGAATTGGGTGGTGAAACCCGGGAGGATATTGTGGAATCGTACCAAAAAGATTTTACCGTAACGTCACCCCTATGGAGTTCAGGTGTAAAACAAATGTATTGTTACCAAAACGCCGCTCGCAACGGGAGCTTAGTTACAACTTCGATCTCAAATTAACCTCCTGCCATCAGATCACAGGAATTGAGGCCGGGTCGATAAAGGACATTGAGTCCAGGGAATTGATGAAAATCCTATCTCGGATCATTAGCCTCACCACCTTGATGAAAATCCGTTAGAGTCCCTTCGGGGGCGACGTTATGAACAACTCAGGTCGAATTAAGAAATTTGCGATGGCCTCACTATAAGAAATTCAACTTTCATTTCAAACAGGATTCTGCGCTGGGCCTCAATTACTCATTATGCATTAATTTCACATCTATTGGATTGCCTGCCATCTTTTCTTGACGACAAAATAATCGCATGACAGCAGAACATCAGCGACTGGCGTTCAACGCCAGTAAAGCCATCCCATTGGAGCAATGGGGGCCATACCTGAGTGAGCGCCAATGGGGTACAGTACGTGAAGACTATAGCGTCTATGGGGATGCCTGGCATTATTTTCCATTTGATGATGCCCATAGCCGGGCTTATCTCTGGGGAGAAGACGGGCTGGCTGGCATTTCCGACTATTTTGGGAACCTCTGTTTCTGCATTGCGCTGTGGAATGGTAAAGATCCTATTTTGAAAGAACGCTTGTTTGGCCTGAGTAATCCCCAGGGCAATCATGGAGAGGACGTAAAGGAACTTTATTACTACCTCGATAACCTCCCCACTCACTATTATATGGAATACCTGTACAAGTATCCACAACAGGCTTTTCCATATGATAAACTCCGGGAAGAAAATAGTAAGCTAAGTAAAAGCGACCCGGAATATGAGATCCTGGATACGGGTATATTTGATAATAACCAGTATTTCGATGTGCAGGTCAGCTATGCAAAGAAAGGCGTGCAGGATATTTTTATAAGGATTGATATTACCAATCGTTACAGTAAAACCGCGGAAATAACTCTATTGCCAACCCTATGGTTTTATAATCGCTGGGCACAGGGCACTTTAAAACAAAAACCTGAGCTTAGTTATGTCAATAAAAATACTATCAGGGCCCGCCATGAACGGATAGAGGATTACTATTTTTATTTTCAGCCAACTGATAAATGTTTGTTTACTGAAAATGAAACAAACACGGAAAAGATATCGGGTGTTCCCAATACGACCATTTTTGTGAAAGATGCTTTTCATGATGCTATCATTCATGGACAAAATCTCGATGAACTCAAAGCAAAGGAATCGGGCACAAAATTTTCGCCGGTCTATAAAACCCGTGTTGCGGCCGGCGCGACGAAATCTTTTTATTGTCGTATCAGTAGACAGTTTGATGAGAATCCATTTCCAAGAAACTTTAAAGACATTTTTCGTTTACGAAAGCAGGAGGCCGATGAGTTTTATGCGGCCATACTTCCCGATGGCCTAAGTTTAGACATGGCCCGTATCCAGCGACAGGCTCTGGCGGGTGTACTCTGGAGTAAACAGTATTATCATTTCGATGTGGAGGAATGGCTTCATAAATCAGATGGTATCACGCCGGTGAGCAATAACCGGCTCGGCGGCCGCAATAATGACTGGACCCACCTGAAGAACCAGGACATCATCATGATGCCCGATAAATGGGAATATCCCTGGTATGCGGCCTGGGACCTGGCTTTTCAATGTATTTCGATGGCCGTGGTAGACCCCACTTTTGCCAAACACCAGTTGTCGCTGGTAATGCGGGAGTGGTATATGAAGCCCGATGGGCAATTACCCGCCTATGAATGGAACTTCAGTGATGTCAATCCGCCGGTACAGGCCTGGGCGGCTATGCAGGTATATCATATTGAAAAAAAACAGAAGGGCAGGGGTGATATCAATTTTTTGAAAAAGGTTTTCCATAAACTACTGATCAATTTCACCTGGTGGATCAACAGAAAAGACGTACATGGTAATAATATCTTCGAGGGAGGTTTCCTTGGACTCGATAATATCGGGGTATTCAACAGAAGTTTTCATTTTCCCGGAGAAGTGCAATTGGAACAGGCCGATGGAACAAGTTGGATGGGCACCTATGCACTCGATATGATGGACATGGCCATCGAGATCGCGATGGAGGACCAGTCGTTTGAAGATACCGCCACAAAATTTTTTGAGCATTTTGTGTTGATAGCAGAGTCTTTGAATCAACACGGGTTGTGGAACGAAGAAGACAAATTCTTTTATGATGTGCTTTGCGTGGCCGGCAGCGACCCGGTCCCGCTTCGAATCCAGTCGATCGTAGGTGTTACCTCACTTTATGCCGTGTCAACGATCAGCAAGCATGTGCTCGACAAACTCACGGATTTTAAGAAAAGGATTACCTGGTTTGAAAATTACCGCAAAAAGAATAACAAATTTTGGCCCAACGAGGAGCGGAGCGAAGATGGGGAAATACTGATGTCACTCATTCCCCGCGAAAGGTTGATAGATATGCTGAAGCCCCTGCTCGATGAAAATGGCTTCCTTTCTGATGGTGGCATTCGGGCTTTGTCGAAGTACCATGAAGAAAACCCCTATTCTGTTACGGTAGACGGTAATATTTATAGCATCCAATATGATCCGGGCGATTCAACCTCGGATATGTTTGGCGGGAATTCCAACTGGCGTGGCCCGGTTTGGATGCCTATCAACTTTCTGATCATTCAGTCCATTCGCAGGTATGGGGAATTTTACGGTGATACCCTGCTGATCGAATACCCAACAGGGTCTGGCAGAAAAATAAATCTGACAGAGGTAGCCAACGAATTGACCAAAAGAGTGATCAGCTTATTTCAGAAAGACAGGGACGGCAACAGGCGGCTTTATGGCAAATACAGCTGGTTTTATCGTCAACCCGGTAATGAACACCTGATTACATTTTATGAATATTTCCATGGTGATACCGGGAGGGGTCTGGGGGCGAGTCATCAAACAGGTTGGACCGCGCTCGTAGCCGAGTTGATCAGCGAGTATGGCGACTATACTTTAAATACCAAACCCAATATCTATAGCTCAACCTGATCGGCTGACATTGCTGTTTAGGATTGTTTTCTTGTTTATTTTACAGACGGAGCGTTTTGTATTTTGCGGAACTGTAGATTTGCCGGCGGCCTGATTAATTTTTAAAAATTACATGAAAAGACTAACTGTTCTCCTGTCAATTATTATTCTGACAGAGGCAAGCGGGCAAAACCTGCAGCCACCCACACTTAAACCCGGCGCTGATACGGCACGCGGACTCTATTTCACCACCCTTGATGAATTCTTACCTATACACAATGGCCGGGTGTTTTATGGATACCCCGGTGTATTGGAAACTGCATTTTATCCCGAAAGTGGATGGTACAAAGGTGATGTGTTGTTTGAGGGTATATGGTACCGCGATGTGCAGATCATGTATGATACCTATATGGATGAAGTGATCCTGCTGCATCCACAGGGTACACCCCTGCGACTGGTCGGAGAAAGAATACAAAAGTTCCAGTATGAAGGGCTTTATTTTGAACGCCTGGGTCCTGAGACCGATCCCATGTTGAAAAGTGGGTTTTACCAGCGTGCCATTGAGGGCCCGTTGACAATTTATGTAAAACGTACACGTAGGATCGAAGAAAATATCGTGGACCTGGCCATTGAACGCAAGTTTGTCAACACTTACCTGTATTATGCCTTTAAGGATGGTCGATATACGGCCATCAACAAGCAAAAATCTGTGATGGAACTGGTCAAAGACAAGCGGCAGGGGGTCGTCCATCATCTTAAGAAACAAAATCTGAAATACAGAAAAAACCGGGAAAAGGCCATTATGGAAATGGCAGCTTTCTATAACCAATCACCTAACTAACGCGATGAAAAAATTACTGGCTTTTTCCTTTTCATTATTTATGTCTGTTCTGGTTTGTTGTGGACAGGATAAAAAAGACCCCCTGGTCAGCGGTTCCTTTACAAACCTGACCTGGGAACAGTTTTTTAAGCAACTCGAATCACAGGCGCCCTGTTATTTTTATTATGATATCAACCAACTCGATTCGACACTTGTAAACATTGAAGTAAAAAATGAGCCTTTGTCTTCGGTTCTTGATAAGGCTTTGAAGAATTCGGGCCTGTTATTTTCTATCGATGACAACAACCGGGTTTATATTACCAAAAACATACGGGTCATCACGCATCTGCCACAGGGATTTTTCCCGGCCACTGGCCAGCAACCCAGCTGGGTAGTAAAAGACAGCGTGGTGGACTACGGGCTTGAATTGAAAAAGGAAAGAGCTGTTACTTCCGAAAGCAAACTTTATGAGATTGGCACCAAGACCAATACTATGAGAGGAACCGCGATCGTGACCGGTACGATCCGGAATGCAAAGACCGGCGAGCCTGTCATCAATGCATCTGTGTTCATTGATAATGCCATTGCCACTGTAACCGATGCATACGGCTACTACTCGCTGTCGGTGCCTGCGGGTAAACATACTTTGAATATCATGGGTATCGGTATGAAAGATACCAAGCTCCAGCTGGCTGTATACTCTGATGGCAAGCTGGACATCGACATGCGCGAAACGGTTACGACCTTAAAGGAGGTGATCGTATCATCCAAGAAAACGATCAACATCAATCGCGTACAGATGGGTGTAGAAAGACTGAGCATCGATAATATTAAAAGAGTGCCTTCCGTATTTGGTGAAGCAGATGTGCTCCGCGTGATCACCAGTCTCCCCGGTGTGAAGACAGTAGGCGAAGCCAGCACCGGTTTCAATGTAAGAGGTGGCTCAGCTGATCAGAACCTGATACTTTTCAATGATGCTACCATATACAATCCCTCGCATTTCTTTGGCATGTTTTCGGCCTTCAATCCCGAGATCATCAAGGATGTTGAATTGTACAAAAGCAGTATTCCTGCCCGTTTCGGTGGACGTTTGGCTTCTGTACTCGATATCAACAGCCGCGAGGGAAATAAAAAGAATTATACCGGGTCTGCCGGTATCGGTGTTGTAACCAGCCGTGTACACCTGGAAGGTCCCATCGCGAAAGACAGGACTTCGTTCATATTCGGTGCCCGCAGTACCTATGCCAACTGGTTGCTGGGTCTACTTCCTTCGGAGTATGAACATAGCAAGGCCTCTTTCCAGGATGTAAACCTGGGTATAAGTCACCGGATCGATAGCAGCAATAATCTTTATTTCTCCGGTTATTTCAGTAATGACCGTTTTGCCCTCGACAGCGATACGACTTATGGTTACAGCAATCGTAATTTTTCTGTAAAATGGGTGCATAAGTTTAGCAATCGCCTGAATCTCGCGTTCACCACCGGTTATGATGGTTACCG
>JAEYOL010000124.1 GCA_023411775.1 Bacteroidota bacterium
GGCGGATCATCAGGGTGTATAGCCATTTGCAAACCGCATTCTTCAGCTACAGGTACAACCTGCTGTAAAAAATAAAACAGGTGCTGTTTTAATGCAGCCGCGTCAATATGCTCGTAGGTTTTTAATGCGGCCAGGATTTGCTGGGGCGTAAATTTTTCCTCACTGCCAGGTAGACCCAGCAGGGCATTATTGTATAGTATATCTTTTTCTTCCTGGCTCATCGCGTTCAGCCTGGCTTCCGCCCTGCTGATCTCCTCCGGCGTATAATCTTTTTCAGCACCGGGACGTTTCAGCAGGAAAATGTCGAAGGCGATAAAAGCTGATTTTTCGAAACGAAGGGCCTTGCTTCCATCGGGCATGGTGTAAAAAATATCGGTGCGCATCCAGTCGAGGATCGGCATAAAATTATAGGTCACCACTTTCAAACCACAGCTTGCGACATTTAGAAGGCTTTGTTTATAGTTTTCGATATGTTTTTTGTAATCACCTGTTTGCTTTTTGATATCCTCGCTTACCGGAAGACTTTCAATCACGGTCCAGCTCATTCCCGCGTCATTGATAACCTGTTTCCTTTTATTTATTTCTTCCACTGTCCATATCTCGCCAACCGGTATATGGTGAAGGGCCGTGACAATACATACACAACCTGCCTGCCGGATATCGGCCAGGCTTACCGGGTCATTGGGTCCGAACCATCGCATGGTTTGATGCATCATCATTGGAAATCCGTTTTGAGTAAATGTAAGCATAATATACTTTGGCCGGGAAGACAGGGAGACGGGAAGAAAACTATTTTTTAATGTAATGAGTGGGTAAGAATCAATTTGCCGGGAAGGCGGCAAGGCGGGAAGGAAACTTCTTTACCATACCTAACACGACGAAATTTAAAAGTAAGTAATCAGGAAGAAAACAATTTTTTAATGTAATGAGTGGTAAGAATCAATTTGCCGGGAAGGCGGCGAGGCGGAAAGGAAACTTCTTTACCATACCTAACACGACGAAAATTTAAAAGTAATCAGGGAGAAAACGGAGCAAAAAAGAGGGTTCAAAAATACTCGCCGTCTTAGCTTATCGGCAACAACTTGCCGCCTTACAGTCCCGATTGCTATCGCGATCCCCGCAATTTGCGGCCATCTAAAAATAGAAGAGCCGTCCCGACGACAGCCCTTCACTTGCTTAACAGAGAAAAACTAAACTGAATTGCCTGCGACACCTGGAAAATTGATCCTTCCAGGCTTCCGGCAGGATAAAAATTTAGGGTTAATGGTGTGCTTTACCACTAAATCGCAAGGGTCAGGGAAAGGTCATCAACCTGGATCTGATTTTTGGAATAATTTCAAAAAACGGATACTCCTCAAATGGCAATGCGCCGGGCTTATTGCCCGACGCATTGCGCAAATCGATATTGTTACGCTGAAAAACGGCTATTTCGCCACACCCAGCGGTGAGAAATAAACAAATACCGCTACAATAAAGGCCACCACTATCAGCGACAGGATCACATCCCACTTGTTCCAGCTGGCGCGACTGGCTGCACGGTCTTCGGCAACCGTTGTAGCAAAGGTCAGACCGCGGATCTGTTCCTCGCTTGGCTTTTGCGTGAGCAGGCTCACCACAACCATCACCACCACCGCGAAAAGGAACAGGTAAATACAGAAATAGAGGAAATTGATCGTTGCGAAATCATATAAAATACCACTAAGACTGGTTTGAAATAATTCCAGGGTGAGTTTGATCAGCCCGATGATGAACCCGGCTACCATGGCAGAATAGGCGCCGGTAGCATTCAGGCGTTTGAAGAATACGCCAAACAAAAACACTGCGGCAATAGGTGGAGCCAAATAGGACTGTACACTTTGCAGGTAATTATAGAGTGAACTGGAAATACGTCCCATCATCGGGATCCATATCATTCCCAGCAAAACCACCACACCTGTCGCGATACGACCCACCCGCACCAATTCCTTACCACTGGCCTGTGGTTTCATCTTCTGGTAAATATCCATGGTGAATAACGTAGAACATGCGTTGTAAACAGAAGCCAACGAAGCCATCAATGCAGCCAGCAAACCACCAGCCAGCAAGCCTCTAAGTCCCATCGGCATGATCTGCTCTACCATGGCGGGGAAAGCAGCATTGTAATCTGTTTGTCCATCGCTGTTCAAAGGCAGTATCAACTCACCACGTGAATGCAATACATAAGCGATAAGCCCGGGAATAAGGAAAATAAAAAATGGAAGCAACTTAAGGTAAGCCGCGAAGATCGTTCCCCTACGGGCTTCTCTTTCATTCCTACCGGCCAGACAACGCTGCACGATATGCTGGTCGGTACACCAATACCAAAGACCTACGATAGGCGAGGCAAACAGGATACCGAGCCATGGAAATTCAGGATCACTCAGTGGGCGGAACATGTTCAATTTCTCCGGCGGCACCGCGGCGATCATGCCGCTCCAGCCACCTACTTTATCCAATCCGAAATACAACAACACCGCCGAACCGATCAATAATACAAATGCCTGGATGGCTTCCGTGTACATCACGGCATGCAGACCTCCGAAAATAGTATACACGCCGGTCACGATCACCAGGATGATAGCCCCTTCCCAGAATCCTACGCCCAGGAATTGATTGAATACAAGTGCGCCGGCAAAAATAGTAACTGATGCTTTGGCGATCACATAGCTCAGCAATTGTATGATCGAAAGCAAGCGACGCGCTTTTGCATTGAATCGCCGCTCGAGGAATTCAGGCATGGTGTACACATTGCTTCGCATATAAAACGGAACAAACACCCAGCCCAGTATCAACACAATGTAAGAGTGCAACTCATAGTGACCCATCGGGGTACCCGACCTGGCCGCCTCACCGGCGAGGCCCACAATATGCTCGGAGCCCACATTCGAAGCCAGGATAGAGGCACCGATCACCCACCATCCGAGGTTGCGATTGGCCAAAAAATAATCTGTTGGGGATTCTTTACTTTTCCGGATTGACCAGATCGAGATACCGGCAATGACCAGCATGTAAAGAATCAAAAATATCCAGTCGACGGTGCCAAGAAAATTCATAATGCAAGTTTTGGTAAAGGGAGTTTATCAGATAAATCGGTTGATCATGTTTTCAAAATATTCCTGGCGTCCGCTCCTGGTTGCCGGCGCACCATTCTGCAAAGCATAAGCCCTTAGGTCTTCAAGTGATAACTTACCATCCTCAAATTCTTTTCCCTTACCACTATCAAACGACGCATACCTTTGACTGCGGTTCTTTTTGTAATCTGAGCGCTGCAATACATTATCAGCAGTTATCAGCGCACGGGCAAATGCATCCATGCCACCAATATGCGCATGGAACAGGTCTTCGGGATCGGTAGAATTGCGCCGCACTTTTGCGTCGAAGTTGATACCCCCGCCTTTAAAGCCTCCCGCTTCCAGTATCACCAGCATCGCTTCGGTGAGTTCGTATACATCGTTGGGAAACTGGTCGGTGTCCCAGCCATTCTGGTAGTCGCCACGGTTGGCATCAATGCTGCCAAGCAAACCCGCATCGGCAGCCACCTGCAATTCATGTGCGAAGGTGTGACCAGCCAATGTAGCATGGTTTACTTCAATATTCAAACTGAAATCGTCCAGCAGATCGTATTGTCTTAAAAACCCGATCACGGTTTCGGAATCGTAATCATACTGGTGCTTGGACGGCTCGCAGGGTTTTGGTTCAATAAAAAACTTTCCTTTAAACCCATGACTGCGGGCATAGTCCTTCGCGGTATGCAGGAACCTGGCCATATGTTCCTTTTCTCTTTTCATATTCGTGTTGAGCAGGCTCATATAACCTTCGCGTCCGCCCCAGAACACATAATTTTCTCCGCCAAGCGCTATGGTAGAATCCAGCGCAGCCTTCACCTGGGCGGCTGCGTGAGTTAACACATGAAAATCGGGATTGGTAGCAGCGCCATTCATATATCGCCGGTTGGAGAAAAGGTTGGCTGTGCCCCATAATAATTTTACACCTGTTTCTTTTTGTTTTTGTGATAAATAATCCGTGATTGCCTGCAGCCTTCTTTCATTTTCGGCGACATCATCGGTATAGTCTACTACATCCACATCATGAAAACAATAATAAGGCATCCCCAGCAGGGTAATGAATTCGAAGGCTGCATCCGCCTTTGCTTTCGCTCTTTCGATGGGATCCTTGATATCATTCCAGGGAAAAAGATGGGTTGGTTCACCAAATGGATCGGCACCACTGCCACAGAATGAATGCCAGTATGCGCAGGCGAAACGAAGGTATTCCTTCATGGACTTTCCTGCTACGATCTTATTTTCATCATACCAACGAAATGCTAAAGGATTGTCCGTATCCTTTCCTTCGTATTTTATTTGGGAGATGCCTTTAAATAAAGTTGCGGACTCTGTTGAAACTGCCATCTTTTGGGAAAATTAATTGGTTTAAAAATTAAGATATATTCTCTGGCATAGCGTTCGTTCGTATTTCCTGCCTGCTCAACTGTTCAAGAAGTAGTTCCTTCCAACGTTGATACAGCTCGTTGTATTGCCGAGTGTCATCGGGCTCTACGGTAGCATCGGGTTTGCGGTTCGCCATCGCTGCAGCAGCACTTTCATAAATACCAGCGCCAATGCCGGCACCTATTGCCGCACCGAAGCTGCCGTCGCCTTCATAAAACTCAACAGCTACATTGTTCGCATTAACAAAAGCCCTGGTAAATACATCACTCAGAAACAGGTTGGTTTTTCCAGCACGAATGATAGTGGGATCTATGCCATTTTCCCTCATGATGTCCAACCCATAGCGAAATGAAAACGCAATCCCTTCCTGCACAGCCCGGGTAATATGCGCTGTCTGGTGAATATTAAAATCAAGTCCCGAGAGATGACCGCCCACAATCCTGTTGTTGAGCATTCTCTCGGCACCATTACCAAATGGTAACGCCAACAATCCTTCGGCGCCCACCGGTACTTTAGCTGCAGATTCATTCAAAGTAACATAATCTTGCGAATCACCCATAATATTTTTTGCCCATCGGTTGAAAATACCCACCCCGTTTATACATAACAGGATACCGATACGTTTCTCTCCGCCGGTATGATTAACATGGGCAAAGCTATTGATCCGTGATTGCAGGTCATAGCTCAGCTCGTCGGCCACACCGTAAATCACACCCGAGGTGCCAGCTGTGGCTGCAACCTCACCAGGCTGTAGCACATTCAACGACAAAGCATTGTTGGGCTGGTCGCCAGCTTTGTACGATACAGGTGTGCCGGCCCTGATGGATAACCCCCGGGCTATGTCCTCTTTCACATGGCCATGGACTGAAAATAATGGTTGAATCGCCGGAAATACTTTTTTATCAAAATCAAAATATCCCAGCACATCCTCGGAAAGCTCATCTTTTGTAAAATCCCAGAATATACCTTCAGAAAGTGCCGAATTGGTGGTCGTTAAGTCACCGGTAAATTTCATGGCGATGAAGTCCCCGGGTAGCATCATCCTGTCAATCCGATCATATACCGAAGGTTCGTTTTTCTTTACCCATGCGAGTTTACTGGCTGTAAAATTGCCGGGTGAGTTAAGTAAAGTTGATAAGCACTTCTCCTCGCCTATTTCGACGAATGCCTTCTCACCAATCTCCACCGCACGACTATCGCACCAGATGATGGCATTCCGGATAGGCTGTTGTTGTTTGTCAGTTAAAACAAGCCCGTGCATCTGGTAGGCTATACCAATTGCTGCTATATCCTCCGGTTTGTACAATTTAGTGGCATGACATTTTAAGATGGCCTGCTTCACATGTTCCCACCATTGACCCGGATCCTGTTCGGCCCAACCTGTACGCGGCGCAATAATACCTACCTCGGTATCCGGGTAACGAGCGCTGGCAACACAACGTTGCGTTTGCGCATCCACGACAGACACTTTTATTGAGGAGGTGCCAAGATCAATTCCTAATAATAACATCCACGATCATTTTGTCTAAAAATAAATCATTCTAAAAATAAGGAAGGATGAAAAATCATCCCTCCTGCGATTACTGCGAGAACTGCTACGCGAAAAAAAGCTTTTTACTTAAAAACCGGGAACAGCTTCCCTAATTCCCGGTTTTGTTCTATGGCGTGATTTTTCTGATTCCTATTGATAATTCGGATTCTGATAAGCCGCTTTTTCTTCCGCTGACAGTTCCATACCATCGATCTGGCCCTGAGGAATCGGTCTCAGATAATGGCTTGGCAGAATGGTCCGCGTAACGGTTTGCGGCGTATGATCTCCATACGTTGGACCTGCGATCTCATATGTGCCGGCGACATCAGCCCATTTTTGTGTGCGGACAAGGTCAAACCAGCGGTGTCCCTCGCCAAAATATTCACGGGAACGCTCTGCAAGAATATAATCGATATCGATGGTTGCCGGTGTGGCAGCTATCATCGCTGCACTATTATCAGCGATATAAGCTGCGTTATCCTTGTTTGAGAATCTCCACTTACCTGCACGTGCACGGATCACATTCACCAGGTCTACCGCACTCTTTCCAGCAACAGTTGCAGCACCCTTTACAGCTGCTTCAGCTGCGATCAGGTAAAGCTCTGAGAACTTGGCTATCTTAAATGGCCTGGTGCTTGTTGCGTTTGGCTGACCCAAACCTGTGCCATTATCCGTACGATACACACCCATCTTCCACAATCCGGGGAATACAACCCTGCTGATGCCACGCGGAGAAATCACAAAATCAGCCCGGCCAGGTAATACACCCGCGCCAACATTATTAGAGGCCTTACCAGGGAAATTTGCACCCGTAGGATACACGATACCGGCTGCCTGCGATTCATACTCCAGGAAACTCAACACTGGTTGTCCAGGTGTGATGGGCATATCATTAGCATTGTAAAGAACGGCATTGGTAACACCGCCTTTCGGCCAGTTGCCACGATATACGGTGCTGAACGTACCGTCGTAACGTGAGTCAAGCGTCTTGTCGGCAAATGTATTGGTAATAGCCCCGATCGTTGGTGCCATTCGAATGTAAGGACGACCAAGCGCCTGTGCTGCTTCACGCTGAACCGAGCTCACCGCGGTACCGCCGCCATTAGCGTCAGAAGCGCTGCGTATAACAGTGTAGTTCCATGTCACCATCCACACGGCAGAGTTGCGGCCATTTCCTGCTTCGCTGTCAAAGCAGCTCAGGCAGGCGCCATTGTAAAACTCACTTTCCTGCGTGTGATCGGCGTAGAGTATCATCTCCTTGTTGCGGTCGTTGCCGGCTACGTGTACATCATAGAATGTCGATTCAAGACCGAAAGGACCAGGATTATCGATAGCCTGTACTGCTATATCGTATGCTTTTTGAAAATAAGCCTGAGCTGTAAGACCATCGGGATCTGTTCTTGGCGCTTCAGGGTAAGTGGGAATATTGTTTGGATTCTGAAGCCACCAGCCATAGGTAAGGTAAGCTTTAGCCAGGTATAACCTTGCGGCTGTTTTGGTAACTGCACCTGTCACACGAGGTGTTTCTGGTAAATCATTGATGGCCTGCAAAAGGTCAGGGAAAATCGCTTTGGTATATACTTCCGGTACGGTGTTGCGTACGGAAACCCTTGATGGATTTGTATTGAACTTCAGTTCACCTGCACCGAGATCAAGCGGTACGCCGCCGAATGTTTGCACCAGCAGGAAATAATCGAAGGCCCTGAAGAACCTCGCTTCAGCGATCAGGGAAGCGGGTATCGTACCCACAGCTTCTGCATTTTCAATAATGCCACTGGCCGTATTGATATTGGAAAACGCAACGCCCCATAAATTATCGGAGCGGCTACTCGTGGGGGTAATATTGCCAACACCGCTTAAGTCCATGTCCTTAAAGTTCTGGTCGGCGCTCTGGCCCCAGGTATATTCATCAGTACCTGTTTCCAGCGTATTGTAATAATAAGGCTGACCATAGATAAAACGCAGGTGCGCATATTGCGATGTAATGCCACCCAGTACACCTTTTTCAGTTCTGAAAAAGCCGGGCTCATAAATACTACGTGGCTGTTCCTCCAGTATTTTTTTACATCCTGAAAATAACAGCACCATGGTTGCTGTTAACAGAACAGATCTTATTTGTATGTATTTCATTTTCGTTTGTTTTAAAATGTCAAATTAACGCCAACTATGTAGTTGCGGGTTGATGGGGTATTGTATCCGACAATCAGCATTCTCCTAAGCAGATTCTGATTTCCACTGATAGAGCCTGCAGAAGCTACGTTTTCATTTCCGAAGGAATTGGGTTCAGGATCGAGCCCCGATTCCTTGTGGAAAGGCGAGAACATGACAAATGGGTTTTGAACAGTAAAATACATCCGCATTTTTACCGACTGGTTTTTTATCAGGCTGCGGCTGAAGTCGTAGCCAAGTGTGATGGTGCGGATCTTCATATATGAACCATCGAAATAGCTAAGAGTACTACCATATTTCGGGTTGTCACCACTGATAATACCAGCAGGGGCCGGGTACTTGGCGTCGGTATTGTCGGGTGTCCAGTAGTCAACATCAATATTATTTCTACGACCGGTCAGCAGGTTGAGATATCCGCTGGATCCGTGAATGGAACTGAATAAGATACCGCCATTACGATAAGTACCCACGATACCCAGGTCAAAACCTTTATAAGAAACACGGGTGTTGAAGCCGCCCTGGAAATCCGGATCTACATCCAATACCTGGCGGTCGGCTGGTCCGATCGCTCTTACCGGAGTGCCATCGGGGTTGAAGTCACCGGTGTACTCCACTTTGATCATACCGATATTACCACCTGGCTCGAGGATATTGAGGTATTGATCTTTATCCTGCCAAAGGCCGATTCGTTTGTAGTCGTAGATCGCGTTGATATTGTGTCCAACAAACCACCAGTTAGCCTCATCCCTGGTCTGGCCCGAAGCAAGTGAAGTGAGTTTATTTTTATTGGTATAAAAATTAATACCTGCTTCCCAGGTCCAGCCATTAACGTTATTCAAGATGACACCATTAAGGGTCAGCTCAAAACCTTTGTTCTGTGTTGAACCGATATTAGCCGTATAACCCGATACACCAGATGTGGGCGGAAGACTGAGGCCTAAAAGGACGTCTTCGGTTTTGGTGATATAATACTCCATCGTACCCGACAGGCGATTGTTGAGTATGCTGAAGTCGACACCAAAATTGAGCGTCTTTGAAAATTCCCATCCCAGGTCTTTATTGGGTAATTGAGATACATAGTATCCTGTACCATAAGTAGAGGGACCAAAATTATAAGGCCTGGTGCTCAACAAACCCAGTGTGGAATAAGGTGCGATCGCCTGGTTGGATGTTTGTCCAAAACCGGCACGCAGCTTCAGGTTGTTGACAAGAGACACGTTCTGCATGAATGCTTCGTTGGAAATATTCCAACCTACAGATATCGCGGGATAAGTATGCCATTTCTTTCCTTCAGCAAGCCTCGAAGAACCATCCGAACGTACGGTTGCTGAGATCATGTACCGGTTGTCATAACTGTACATCACGCGACCCATCACCGACTTCAGGCCCCAAAGCTGGTAATCCTGGTTGGCAGGATCAATAGTAAGCTGACCTGTAGCCTGGCCAAGGTTATAAAATTCAAAGGCATCAGCCGGAATATCCCGGGCTGCCATGTTTGACCTGTTGTATTTACTTTGCTCAGCCGCGTACAATGCCACAACATTTATTGAGTGCCTTTCACCGATGGTACGGTCGTAGCTAAGAATGTTTTCGAGTGTCCAGTGATAGGTCTGGCGGTTATCCACGGATGCAGATGAAGCCGTATTTGGATTGAGTCCGTCACCAACACCATAGCCCGTGTAAGCGCCATTGTTTAACTGTATGAAATCCAAACCAAGGTTAACTCTATACTTCAATCCATCGAGGAATGGCGCTTTCACCTCGCCATAAATTGCGTTGTATGAAGCAAAGCCCCTGGTTTCATTAAGCCATTGGTCATTGTCGTGTAAACGCTCAATTACATCTTTTGTAAATACGTATTGGTTATCCAATATCATTTGTATAGAACGCTTCAGCGATCCATCCGGGTTATACGGGTTGGAGATCGGCGTCATGCTAAGCGTATTATAAAGACCTACCTGGCTGCCGTCTGTCTGGTTAAAATTATTGTTGGTGTTAAATCCAAAACGAAAAAGTTTCCCGACCTGCTGGTCTAATGAACCACGCAGGGAATACCGTTTGTATTGCTGTGTGGGAACCACGCCCTGGTTGAGGTGATAACCTCCTCCGAAATTATAGCTGCCAGTTTCGGTACCACCTGAAAGGCTGATGCTATGATCAGTAACGATCCCGGTTTTGTAAAAAAGATCCTGCCAGTCTGTATTGACATCATCCGATTCATCGGAACCGTTTGTGTATTGTCCCCTGTCTGCCCTGAGCTTTACAAATGTGGGGCCGTCCATCATGGGGTATTTGGCAAATACTTCCTGTGCACCTGTGTAGCCGTTGTAGTTGATCCTGGCGGGTCTGTTCTTAATCCCTTTATCGGTGGTAACAAGAATTACACCGTTGGCACCGCGTGATCCATAGATCGCCGTCGCCGATGCATCCTTGAGTACTTCAATACTTTTTACATCGTTAGGATTAATATCTGCCAAGGATCCCATAAATGGAATGCCATCGAGAACGACCAGCGGGTTATTATCGGCGCTTAGTGAACGTGTACCACGTACCCTGATCTGCATAGTAGCACCGGGACGGGTGGAGGTCTGCGACATTTCCACACCGGCCAGTCTTCCCTGCAGTGCCTGGGAGATATTAGGCGCGGGCACTTCACGCATACGATCGCCATTGATGGAAGCAACCGAACCCGTGATGGCTTCCCTGCGCTGTGTACCATAACCTACTACGATTACTTCTGTTTCGGTCCTCGCCATACCGGCCAGGGTGATGTTAATCGTCTGCCTGTTGTTGACTGGTACCTCAAGGGTAGTAAAGTTGATGGCACTGATCACCAGTGTGGCATTCCCCGCCACGGAGATCTCATACTCGCCATTGTCGTTGGCGGTAACACCGGCGCCACCGCCTTTTACAGTGACCGAAGCGCGGGCTACGGGCTGACCCGTCTCGTCAACGACCTGGCCCCTGACCGGGATGTTCTGTGCCAATCCCGGCAATGCACAAAGGATCATCACAAGCATGGATAGCCAGGTGATCATCTTTCTCTGCACAATCCTGTTGCTAAGCAACGTGAACTTGTGTAATTGTTTTTTTGGAAGTTTCATAAACCAGCAGTTTTAAGTTTAGAAGTTTGAAGCTCGCGACCAACAAAAAAGAAGAAATGACTAGCTTGAAAGCCCGGCTGGGCAAACGATGCAGTAGTAGAGTAAGCTCGTTGTTTTATTGCGGCAAGCATTAAAAAAGCAATTGGCAAACCGAATGTAACGAGATTTTTCTAAAAATTGCAACCGATTGCAATTTTTTTTTTGAACAATGCTACTTTTATTTGCAAAACGAACGTGGAAAATGGCCGACGACAAGGAAATAACCATCTACGATATTGCGCGGCACCTTAATATTTCGGCCACAACCGTGAGCCGGGGGTTAAAGGATCACCCAACTATTAATAAGAACACCCGGAAAAAAATTGCCGAAGCCGCCCGTTTCCTGGGCTATCGCTCCAACACATTTGCCAGCAGCCTGAGAAGCAAAAAAACTTATACCCTGGGGGTGATCGTACCCCGTCTTAACAGCTATTTTATGTCGTCGGTACTGGCCGGTATGGAAAAAGCCGCTAACCAGGAACAATACAATTTAATTATCAGCCAGTCGCTCGAAAACACAGAAAAAGAGATCGCAAACGCCAATACCATGTTTAATAAAAGAGTAGATGGATTGCTTGTTTCCCTCTCTTATGACTCTCGCGATATCGATCATTTTGCACCGTTTTTCAAGAAAGGCATTCCGGTAGTTTTCTTCGATCGTATCTACCCAAATAATGACAGTACCAGTGTAGTGATCGACAACTATAAAGCGGCATACACCGTTACGAAACACTTGATAGATCAGGGTTGCAGGCGAATCATACACCTGGGTGGGAACCGCCTCCGCAACGTGTACGCCGACCGGATCCGGGGTTACCGGCAGGCGCTGCTGGACCACCAGATATCGCTGGATGAAAAGAAATTTCTTTATATCAGCAAGCTGAATGAAGAGGCCGGCACACAGGCGGCGGAATATATCCTGGGCATGTCAAAAATGCCCGATGCCGTGTTCGCCGCCAACGATACTACGGCTGTCTATTGCATGATAAAGCTTAAAGAAGCCGGCATCCGCATTCCCGATGACATCGCATTTGCGGGATTTAACAATGACCCCATCTCCAAGATCATTGAACCCAACCTGACCACGGTCAATTATTCGGGATATGAGGTGGGGCAGGCCGCCATTAATAGTATTATAAGTCATCTTTCAGGTACCACAAACATCCGTAGCACCAATATGATCGTCCTGCGCTCCGACCTGATCATCCGCGATTCCTCGATCAAAAAATAAAAGTTTGTAATTGCCCTTTTTTTCTCGATTTTTATGCAACCGATTGCAGCATGAAGCCGAAAAAAGAAGTAACCATATACGATATAGCCCAGAAACTGGACCTCTCATCCGCCACGGTGAGCCGCGCCCTGCGTGATAATCCCGCTATCAATAAGAACACCAGGAAGAAGATCCAGGAAACCGCCCGTGAACTGGGTTATCGTCATAACAATTTTGCCAGCAACCTGCGCAAACAAAAAACAAATACGATCGGTGTGATCGTTCATGAACTCAACAGTAACTTTATTACTTCCGTGCTCGCAGGTATTGAAAAAGTAACTACCGAAGCAGGCTACGACCTGATCATCGCACACTCATCGGAGAGTTATAAAAAAGAAGCCGCCAATGCACTCAACCTTTTTCATAAAAGAGTGGACGGCCTGATCGCCTCGCTGGCATTTGATACAAAGGGACTCGATCACTTCAAGCCCTACGAAGAAAAAGGCATCCCGATCGTTTTCTTTGACCGTGTTGAAGAACATAGTTCTACTACCAAGGTGATCATCGATAACTATAAATGTGGTTACCAGGCCACGCAACACCTGATCGAACAGGGTTGCAGACGAATTGTCCTGATGACAGCCAACCTCAAGCGTAACGTTTATGCGCAACGTCACAAGGGATATATGGAAGCGCTGTTCGACAATGGCATAGAATATGACAAAGACCTGGTGTTGATCAAAGACCTGAGTGAACAATGTGGTGTGGAGGCCGCGATGCAGATCGTGAAGATGAATCCTATGCCCGACGGTGCATTCATCACCAACGACTTTTCCGCTGCTGTTTGTATGCAGACGCTGAAAGATTACGGTGTAAGAATTCCTGAAGACATCGCTATCGTTGGGTTTAATAATGACGCGATCAGTAAGATCGTAGAACCTCAACTCACCACCATCCACTATCCCGGTATTGATATGGGTGAAATCGCAGCGCGAAACCTGATCAATCACCTAAGGGGTGTCTCTAATATTAATCATACGCAGACGATTGTAGTGCGCTCCGACCTGATCATCCGGAAATCGTCACTAAAAAAACAAACCCTGCATTAACTGAATCATGAGAAAAACTGTATTGATCCTGGTATGGCTGATGGTTATCGGCAGGCTTTCCGCTGAGGACGGATACCGGCTCTGGCTGCGTTATGACAAAATAGAAAATGTCTCGCTACTGCAACAATACCGTCAAGCGATCAATGGGATTTATTTGCCGGCCAATTCGCCGGTATTAAAATCCGCGAAAGCTGAACTGTTACAGGCGCTTCCAGGTTTACTTGGCAAAAAAATTACTGAACCCAATACAATTTCTGACAGATCAATTATCGCAGGAACACCCGCTTCCCTTGCCTTTATCCGAAATAATTTTCGAAACGATGAACTAACGCGGCTGGGTGAGGAAGGATTTATGATTAGAACAACGGTATCTAACTCAAAAAAATTAATCGTCATTGCTGCAGCTTCGGACAAAGGCGTCCTTTATGGAGTGTTTCACCTGCTGCGTCTTTTACAAACCCAGCAATCGATTCAAAAACTCCAGGTGGTTAGTATTCCCCAAACATCACTCCGTATTCTCAATCACTGGGACAATATGGATCGTACGGTGGAACGTGGTTATGCCGGCTTTTCGATCTGGAACTGGCATACCCTGCCCGACTATATCGACCAGCGGTATATCGACTATGCCCGTGCCAACGCATCAATTGGGATCAATGGAACTGTTCTTACCAACGTAAATGCGAATGCTGTCGTGCTCACCCCGGTCTACCTTCAAAAAGTAAAAGCGCTGGCAGATATTTTCCGTGCATATGGCCTTCGGGTTTATCTTACTGCAAGATTCAGCGCGCCGATAGAAATTGGCAGACTAAAAACTGCTGATCCTTTAAATGATACGGTGAAGCAATGGTGGGCCGATAAAGTAAAAGAGATCTATAGTCTGATCCCCGACTTTGGTGGTTTCCTGGTAAAAGCAAATTCTGAAGGGCAACCCGGACCACAAAATTATAATCGCACACACGCTGATGGCGCCAACATGCTGGCAGAAGCAGTTGCGCCATACAAGGGCATTGTCATGTGGCGGGCATTTGTTTACAGCCCCGAATCAAACGACCGGTTCAAACAGGCATATGAAGAATTTTACCCGCTCGATGAAAAATTCCACAAAAATGTACTGGTCCAGGTAAAGAACGGCCCGATCGACTTCCAGCCACGAGAGCCCATCTCGCCCTTGTTTGGCGCGATGAAGCGCACGCCGCTGATGATGGAATTCCAGATCACACAGGAATACCTTGGACAGGCCACACACCTGGTGTATGAAGCACCCATGTTCAAAGAAGTATTGGATACTGATACATGGGCCAAAGGGAAAGGGTCTACCGTGTCAAAAGTGGTCGATGGCTCTCTATATGGGCATTCACTGAATGGGATGGCTGGCGTTTCCAATATCGGCAACGACAGGAACTGGACAGGCCATTTGTTTGGCCAGGCCAACTGGTATGCATTTGGACGACTTTGCTGGAACACCGAACTAACCAGTGAAAAAATCGCCGATGAGTGGATCCGCCAGACTTTTTCAAATGCATGGACTGTAGTGGAACCGATAAAAAAAATAATGCTCTCGTCATACGAAACGATGGTAAACTATATGACGCCGCTTGGTCTGCACCATATTATGGGCAATGGCCATCATTACGGACCAGCACCCTGGAGCGACAACCTGCCGCGGCCAGACTGGAACCCCGTTTATTATCACCGCGCTGATAGTTCTGGTATTGGTTTCGACAGAACCGCAAGTGGTACCAATGCGCTCGCGCAATATGCACCGGGTTTGCGAAGCCAGTACGAGGATGTAAATACAATCGATGAAAAATTCCTGCTTTGGTTTCACCGGGTGAGCTGGGATCATAAATTAAGATCCGGCAGAACATTGTGGGAAGCACTTTGCCATCACTACAATGAAGGTGTTGACGATATAAGATCTATAGCCAGACAGTGGGATCAGCTGGAATCAAAAATCGATCGCGAAAGATTTCAGCATGTAAAAATGTTACTGGCGATACAGGTAAAAGAAGCGGTCTGGTGGCGTGATGCCTGTCTATCCTATTTTCGCCAGGTTAGTGGATATCCTATTCCTCCTGCCTATGAACAACCTGCAAAAACTTTGGAATATTATAAAAGCCTTCAGTTTCGGTATGCACCGGGACATCATTAAAATGCAAGGCTGTACCTGGTGAATGAAAACAATAGCGTGTATAAACATGAAACCTTAACCGGGTTTGAATTGATATAAAAAATATCTTATGTCTACAGAAAACAAAAAAGTGGCCATCGTTACCGGCGGCGGCTCAGGTCTGGGACTTGCTATTGCTGAAAAATTTATTTCAGCAGGGATTCACACTGTCATTATTGGCCGGGATGAAACAAAACTGAAGGCCGCCAAACAAAAACTGGGTGAACTTTGCTATACCATTTCCGCTGATCTCCGTGATCTTTCATCCATACCAGCATTGATAGATACTATTGTAAAGCAGCTGGGCAGGATCGATATCCTGGTCAACAATGCAGGGATCAACATGAAAAAAGAATTTACCGAGGTTACGGACGAAGATTTCCATGAAGTGATCAATACCAATCTTTTCGCCGTGTTTGCCATGTCGAGGGAAGTGGTCAAACAAATGCAGCGTCAGCAAGCTGGTTCCATCATCAATATCAGTTCGATGGCTGCTCAATATGGCATGCCCAAAGTGATTGCCTACACAGCGAGCAAAACCGCCATCGAGGGCATGACAAGAGCCATGGCAGTTGAGCTTTCACCAGTTGGTATAAGGGTTAATGCCATTGCGCCGGGTTTTATTGTAACGGCTATGACCAATGCAGCCCTGAATTCTGATCCCGAGAGAAAGGCCAGGGTTTTTGGTCGTACTCCCATGGGACATATGGGTCAGCCATCAGATATCGCGGACGCCGCTTTATTCCTGGCGGGAGATGCAGCAAAGTATATTACCGGGGTGATCCTCCCTGTAGACGGTGGTAATTCCATCGGCTTTTGATTTCGGTGGTGGGCTCTGGAATAAATAGGTGATGAAAATTTGATTATAAAAAAACCAAACACATATACCATGAAATGTATTTATTTATTTTATGCAGGTGCTATACTTTTCGCAAGCTGCAATGATTCAGGTCCGAAAGTTGGACCCGGCACCGAGGATACATCTACGGTTGCAAAAAAAGAATACCTCTCGCAGCCCCTGGTATCACATATTTATACTGCCGACCCATCGGCGCATGTATTCAACAACCGCATCTATATTTATCCCTCGCATGATACCGCTACCGGTACTGTTGAAGATGATTTGGGCAGCCATTTTGATATGCGTGATTATCATGTTCTCTCCATGGATGCTATTGATGGTGAGGTGACTGATCATGGCGTGGCGCTGGATATAAAAGACGTACCCTGGGCTGGCCGTCAAATGTGGGCCCCGGATGCAGCTTATGCCAACGGGAAATACTACCTGTACTTTCCGGTGAAAAATAAACAGGATGTATTCCAGATCGGCGTGGCAGTGAGCGATAAACCCGAAGGACCCTTTATCGCTGAAAAAGAGCCGATCAAAAATAGTTATAGTATGGACCCCACTGTCTTTAAAGACGATGATGGAAAATACTATATGTACTTCGGTGGCATCTGGGGTGGCCAGTTGCAAAGGTGGAATGGGAAAAACCAATACGACTCAGCAGCGAAAAACAGGTCGGGCGACGAACAGGCCGTACTACCAAGGATAGCAAGGCTTAATGCCGATATGAAAAGCTTTGCAGAACCGGTCAGGGAAATAAAACTGGTTGACAAGGACGGAAACCTGTTTAAAGAGAAAGATAACGAAAAACGGTTTTTCGAAGCGGCCTGGATGCATAAATACAATGGCAAATATTACCTGTCTTATTCCACCGGCGATACGCATTTTATTTGCTATGCTACCGGTGATAATCCTTATGGACCGTTTACATACCAGGGTGTGATCTTAAATCCGGTTGAAGGCTGGACCAATCACCATTCGATCGTTGAATTCAATAATAAATGGTGGCTGTTTTACCATGATTCACAGCTGAGCGGTAAAACACATTTGCGCAATGTGAAAGTGACGGAACTCACACACAATGCGGACGGCACTATTCAGCCACTTACACCACATAAATAATATTACCGGACCCGGATAAATGTCTACGAAATGAAATATTGCCTCGTCTTTTTAGCTTTCGTCACCAGTTCGGTTCTGTGGGCACAGGATCATAAATCCTTCCCCATGTGGGACCATCGCCTGCCGGTAGAGCAAAGGGTGAATGACCTCGTCGGTCGTCTCACACTTGAAGAAAAAGTAGCGCAGATGATGAACCATGCACCCGCAATAGAAAAGCTGGGTATTCCCGCTTACGATTGGTGGAATGAAGTGCTTCATGGCGTGGCACGCACACCTTATCGCGTGACTGTTTTTCCGCAGGCGATCGGGATGGCTGCCACCTGGGATACCAGTTCACTTTTCACCATGGCTGATTTTTCCGCCCTGGAAGGTCGTGCTGTTTATGCAAAGGCCATGGCGCAGGGACGTGCGGGTGAACGATACCTCGGTCTCACTTACTGGACACCCAACATCAATATCTTCCGCGATCCGCGTTGGGGGCGGGGCCAGGAGACTTACGGTGAGGATCCCTTTCTTACCGCGAAACTCGGAGCCGCATATGTGCGCGGACTGCAGGGTGATGACCCCAAATACCTGAAAGCGGCTGCCTGCGCCAAACATTATGCGGTACATAGTGGCCCGGAACCCCTGCGACATGTGTTCAATGCTGATGTGAGCAACTATGATCTTTGGGATACTTATCTCCCGGCATTTGAAGAGTTGGTAACAAAAGCGAATGTTGCCGGCGTGATGTGCGCCTACAACGCATACAAAAAACAACCCTGCTGCGGCAGCGACCTGCTCATGGTTGATATTCTTCGGAAAAAATGGAACTTCAACGGTTATGTCACTGCGGATTGCTGGGCCATCGATGATTTTTATAAAAATCATAAAACGCATCCCGATGCGGCAACCGCCAGCGCGGACGCCGTGATGCATGGTACCGATGTGGATTGCGGCACCGCATCGTTTCTCGCGCTGGTAGATGCGGTGAAGAGAGACCTGATCACCGAAGAACAGATCGATATCAGCATCAAGCGACTATTTACCATCCGCTATCGCCTGGGTTTGTTTGACCCGGTGAGTGAAGTGAAATACGCGCAAACTCCACAGGCCGTCCTCGAAAGCGCGCCGCATAAAGCACATGCCCTGAAGATGGCACAACAAAGTATTGTATTGCTAAAAAATGAAAACAATACCCTGCCACTTTCAAAAAAAATAAAAAAGATCGCGGTGATCGGCCCCAACGCGGATAACCGGATAGCCGTATTGGGTAATTATAATGGTGTGCCTTCTGAAATCATCACAGTTTTGGATGGGATCAGGCAGAAACTGGGCAAGGATGTGGAAATCGTATATGAAAAGGCGCTGAATTTTACCAACGATACTTTACTGGTTTACGATAAGGTCTCCGAACAGTATTCCTTTGATGGCAGGAAAGGATTTAAAGCCGAATATTTCAATAATGTAAACCTGGAAGGTGAACCGATCATAATTACTGAAACAGAGTTGGATAAGTTCTGGCAGGAAGGTGAACAGGTAACCGGTAATATCCGTGCGAATAATTTTTCAGCACGCTTCACCACTTACTACACAGCCGGCAATGATGGCGAGATCAGTTTCGAGATTGAAGCCGACGATGGCTACAAACTGCTTATTGATGATAGTGAAGTACTCAATGCCTGGCAGCGCAATCGCTGGGGCGCCCGCACACACCGCCTGGCGCTAAAAAAGGGTCAACGCTATAAAATCGTAGTTGAATACTGGCAGGGTGAAGGAAAAGGAAATATTAGCCTGAGGGCAGGCCATTTGGAACGTTTTAATTTGAATGCATTGGTGGCCCGCATTAAAGATGCCGATGCGATCGTGTATGTTGGTGGTATCAGCCCCCAACTGGAAGGCGAAGAAATGAGAGTAGACTACCCGGGCTTTAATGGAGGTGACAGAACAAGTATTTTATTACCGCAAATACAAACCGACGCAATGAAAACCCTCCAGGCAACAGGACGGCCGGTTGTTTTTGTGATGATGACCGGCAGCGCTATTGCCATCCCCTGGGAGGACCAGCATATCCCGGCGATCGTCAATGCATGGTATGCC
>JAEYOL010000187.1 GCA_023411775.1 Bacteroidota bacterium
GCAAAAAATCACCAGGCCATCATAGCCACAATTATCGGGGTGCTTGTCATTTGCTGGCTCACGCTTACTCCGCTTCTCGATAATAGTTTCGGTGGTTTTAAAAACCCAATGAATAAAAACCTCACTATCGTCATTGGCACACTTACTATATTTCTTGTAGGCACATTATTATCCAGGAAAAATTCCCCGGAAATACAACATCCTCACTAACACTGATTGATCTATTAAATAACATGCTTTATGAACAAGGAGAAAAAATTTGTACCGGTAATGCTCACACCATTTGATGAAAAAGGAGCAGTTGATTATGCGGTATTATCGAGACTAACCGAGTACTATATTGAAGCAGGCGCCAAAGGCCTATTTGCCAACTGCCTGTCGAGTGAAATGTTCGAACTCACGGATAAAGAAAGGCTATCGATTACCAAACATATCGTTGAAGTAGCCGCTGGTGCCGTGCCTGTAGTCAGTACCGGCACCTTCGAAGGAAACCCGGATACACAGGCCGATTTTGTAAAACGTATATACGACACCGGCACAACAGCAGTGATTGCGATTACCAGTGTTCTTGCTAAAGCGGACGAAGAAGATGAACTATTTAATGAAAGGGTATTTCAACTTTTTGAAAAGACTGAAAAAATTCCGCTGGGATTCTACGAATGCCCGGTACCATACAAAAGAACCCTGAATCCGGCTCAATTACGTTCCTTTGTAAAAACAGGCAGGCTGCTCTATTATAAAGACACCAGCCTCAGTGTGGATGCTATCACTGAGAAAATCAAGGTGACAAAAGAGTTTGAGCATTTCGAACTCTACGATGCCCATATGGCAAATGCCGTAGAATCGTTGAAAGCAGGATGCGCGGGACTCTCCTGCATACAGGGAAATTTTGTTCCGGAACTGGTAACCTGGCTGGCTGAAAATTATCATGATGAAAACCTTCAGCGTGAGGTTCAGATGGTACAACAATTTTTTATAGATAAGATGGAAGTAATGCATGAAGCCTACCCCGTTGTCGCAAAATATTTTCTGCGGCAAAAAGGCCTTCCCATCGGTCTCTATACCAGGCGGGAAAGTGGAAACCTGACAGAGCGTATTCAAAAGAAAATCGATAAGCTCGTGGTGGAATGTGATGAAGTACTTTCAAACCTTGGAATCATAACAAAAATAGTTGCCTAAACATGCGCCCGATCCTCTATGTAGCTTTACTTTGGAGTGGAGTGGCCGCTTGTAATTCAGGCGTGAATACCGAAAAGAGCAATATGAATTTTACGGAGATACAACTCACCAGGGATACATCGGGACATTGCCTGAATACCACGCAGGTTTTTTCACGAAATGATGAGTGGATCGTATTTGACGGGCGTAATCATGATACCCTGATCGGTAGTACCGCGGAAATATCAGTCGTTCACACGCGGACGGGTGAGATAAAAAAAATATACCAGACTGAAAATGCTACAGAATGGGGCCCGGGTGTCGGCGCCGCTACGTTTTCGCCTAAGGAAGACAGGGTACTATTTATACACGGCATCCGCAACGCCGGAAGGGAAAATCCTTATTCATTCACCCGCCGCACGGGGGTTGCAGTAGATATTGATAAACCATTCCAGCCTGTTTTTCTCGACGCGAGGGATGTGAAACATCCTTTTACCAACGGGGCACTACGGGGGGGCACGCACGCACATACATGGTCAGGTGATGGTCAATGGATCAGTTTTACATACAACGATTACATTCTCCAACAATATAGTGGCACCGATACCAATGTCGAAGACCTCCGAACTATCGGTGTGATGTTGCCGGGCAGGAAAGTAACCGTCGATCAGACCGGCGATCTGGAAAATAACAATGGTGAAATGTTTACCATCCTGGTTGTCCCGGTTGTAACCAATCCCAAACCTGGTAGCAATGAAGTAAAAAAAGCATTTGATGAATGCTGGATCGGTACAAACGGTTATGAGACGCCAGACGGCACTCGTCAGCAGAAAGCTATTGCATACCAGGGACATGTTGTCGATGAAGAAGGCAACACAAAAACAGAAATATTTATAGCAGACATTCCTGGCGATATCCTTGAAACCGCTTTGGAAGAGGATCTTCGCGGCACAAATACCTTAAGACCTAAAGTACCAAATCGTATTACACACCGGCGCATCACATTCACAGCGAAGGGCGTTAGCAGTACTCCCCGGCACTGGCTAAGATCTGATCCGGACGGGACAAAAATTGCATTTCTCGCAACGGATAGTAATGATATCATCCAGTTGTTCTATGTTTCGCCAAATAATGAAAATGAAGCGCCGACCCAACTTACAAACCTGGAATTTTCCGTCCAGGGGCCGTTTAACTTCAGCCCTGATGGCAAACAAATTGCATATGTGGCGGACAACAGTGTGTTTATAACAGATGTTGCAAATGGAGAATCCTTGAGACTTACGCCACGCGCCAACGATGACGACAGACCATTGGGCGCCGTTAACTGGAGCAATGATGGCAATATGCTGGTTTATAACCGGTATGTAAAGACGGGAGCAGAAAAGTATCTTCAGATTTTTTTGCTGAAAAAAACCGACTAAGCAGCGGAATCCTGAAGGTATTTCTTTTTGTATTCGAAGGGTTTTAGTCCTGTTACAGCCTTGAAATGCCGGTAAAAGTTGGATATATTATTGAACCCGCATTCAAAGCAGATGATTCCAATTGGATATCGATCCTCCACCAGCATCCTGCACGCATGACTAATCCTGATCTCCACCAGGAAATCAAAATAGGTTTTTTTCGTCATCATTTTAAAGTAGCGGCAAAATGAAGTGACGCTTAAATTGCTTACTGCAGCTATTTCTTTGAGAGAAATATCCTTCTTATAGTTAGATAAAGTATAAGTACAAACCTTATTCAAACGATCTGTTTCGATCTCGCTTGACTTATAAAAAGCATGAGCAGAAGCGATCGGTTCGTATTCTTCATTCTCTGCCAGCGTCTTAATAATATTCAGTAGCAGGATCACCCGGTCGAAACTATCCGCATGAACGGCGCGGTACATATCCTGCACCACTTTTTCGCGGGCCAGGCCTTTGATGATCATGCCTTTCTTTGCCTTCTCAAATAATTTTGGAATCTGGTATGCTTCAGGCAAATTAAAGATCTCACGGCCAAAGCAATCCGGTAGAAACTGGATAACAATCGCTTCCACATACATGTCTTTATTCTGCTCGTAGTATTTTTCGTGGCATCTCCAGGTGTGTGGCAGATTTTCACCCAGGAGGATCAGCTCACCCTCACTAAAATTGCTAACGTTATCGCCGATAAACCTGACGCCTTCGCCCCTGATAGTAAAGTGCAGTTCAAGCTCAGGATGGTAATGCCAAATACGGCCAAAGTTGGGTTGCACATCATGACGAATCGAAAATGAGCTCTGAATGGGAGATGTGACTTTGTGAAATCGCGGTTTCATAAAGGGCAAGCAGTTATTAAGTTGGAAAATAAGAAATATTCTTTGTAAACTTATTCAGCCATGATAATATCCTACACTTTTCGGCTAACAAGATAAAATAAATACTCTTTTTGTCACCGGATATTTGTTTCGATTAACAGAAAATTAATAATTAGTCTTTGCCATATTCTCTCTCACAAATTTGCTGATCCTAAGGATCCGGCTAAAAAATCCTTTCTACGGTGAGTCAAATCAAAAAATTGACCGAGAGTTGAAACCGGCAAATACTGCATCAGACTTTGCAAATATTATCATCAGAAACTGTACATCAAACTTATAGATATGAGTAAATCAAAACAGGTATGGCTGGTTGCAAGTGGCGATCTCAGGCTGTCGGCAAACCGGACCTGCTGGCAGGCACAATATGATATGGAAAAACTGCTTGGCGGCGCGCTTGAAAAATTTGGATGGACTGTAATAAGAGCCCACCAATATGACGAAGAAAAAAAACATGGCTTTATCGATTCTCAAAAAGCGGGGATCGAAGTTTTCAAACATATTCCTGAAAATGCACCACTCATCGTAGCAGAAAGTGTATGGCAATACACGCATCATGTTCTGGCCGGACTCATCACTCATAAAGGACCTATCCTCACCGTAGCCAACTGGAGTGGACAATGGCCGGGCCTGGTGGGCATGTTAAACCTTAATGGTTCACTCACGAAAGCAGGAGTCCGTTATAGCACTTTGTGGAGTGAAAATTTTGATGATGAATTTTTCCTTACCGGCCTACAACTATGGCTTGAAACAGGCGGGCTGGTGCATGACACCAGTCATGTGAAATCATACAATGAAACAATAATTCCCAAGACCGATCTGGAAACCGGCTCCCGCTTCGCTGATCAGTTTAAAAAAAATAAAGCGATCATGGGAGTATTTGACGAAGGTTGTATGGGTATGTTCAATGCAATCGTGCCGGATCATCTGCTACATCCCACCGGAATATTTAAAGAAAGACTTAGCCAGTCCACACTCTATGCACGAATGAGAACGGTGAAAGATGAGGAAGCAGAGTCGGTATTGCAATGGCTGCTCGATAAAGGAATGAAATTTAACTGGGGATCAGATCCTGATACGGAATTGACCCGCGAGCAAACACTTGAGCAATGCAAAATGTATGTTGCAGCTATGAGAATTGCTGATGAATTTGGATGTGACACCATCGGCATTCAATACCAACAGGGCTTAAAAGACCTGGTTCCGGCAAGTGACCTTGTAGAAGGATTATTAAATAATACAGACCGTCCCCCGGTCTATTCTGAAGATGGCCGGGAACTTTATCCAGCTAAGGCTTTACCGCACTTTAATGAAGTAGACGAATGCGCCGGTATTGATGCACTTGTAACCTACAAACTTTGGAATGAACTTGGAATGAACGGTGACAATACTTTACACGACCTACGCTGGGGTGCTCATTTCCAGGATGACAATATAAATGCATTTGTCTGGGTATTATTGATCTCCGGTGCTGCACCACCGCAACATTTCAAAGGTGGATACAAGGGTGCAAGCAGCGAGCGCCAGCCAGCCATGTATTTCAGACTCGGTGGCGGCACACTGAAAGGTGTAAGCAAGCCGGGGAATATCGTATGGAGCCGGATATATGTCATGAATGATAAACTCCATTGTGACATTGGCACTGGTAGAGCTGTTGAACTCCCCGAGGAAGAAAATAACAGAAGGTGGCAACTTACTACGCCGCAGTGGCCGGTGATGCACGCAGTGCTCGACGGGATAGACAGGAACCAACTAATGGCACAACACAAAGCCAATCACATACACGTAGCATATGTAAACGATAGTTATACTGCCGGCCAAGCATGTAGAATAAAAGGGGCTGCATTGCAAGGCCTTGGTATAGAAGTACATTTTTGTGGTCAAATAAGTTAAATATTGAAACCTGCATTTGTAATAGGCCTTGATTTTGGCACTGACTCAGTCAGGGCCCTCGTGGTGGATACCGCTAATGGCGCTGAAATCAGTCATGGCGTTCATTTCTTCCCGCGATGGAAGCAAAGAAAATATTGTAATGCTGCAAATTCGCAGTTCAGGCAACATCCTTTAGATTATATCGAAGGTATCGAGGCATGTGTCGGCCAGGCGCTTTATGGCTTGTCGCCGGAAATAATAAAGAATATAAAAGCAATTGGTGTCGACGCGACCGGCTCAACGCCTGCGCCCGTACACAAATCTGGCCAGCCACTTGCCCTGATTCCGGGGTTTGAACATGACCCCGACGCCATGTTTATTCTTTGGAAAGACCATACAGCACAAGAGGAGGCCAATGAGATCAATGAATTGGCGCATAGTTGGGAAACTGACTATACTAAATATTCAGGGGGAGAATATTCACCAGAGTGGTTCTGGTCTAAAATACTACACATCAGCCGCCATAACGAAAAAGTAAAAGAACATGCATTCACCTGGGTTGAACAGAGCGACTGGATCCCGGCCTTGCTCACAGGTAATACTAATCCCCTAACGTGGAAACGAAACCGATGCGCTGCCGGACATAAAGCAATGTGGCATGAATCCTTCGGGGGATTACCATCCTCTACATTTCTCACGCGGCTAGATCCTGTACTGGATTTTATCAGGCAAAAACTATTTCAAGAGACATTTGAATCAGATGTCGCGGCGGGTATTATAAGTGAGGAATGGTCAAAGAAACTGAGCCTGCCACGTGATGTTGTAATTGCGACCGGCATTATCGACGCACATGCCGGGGCTGTAGGCGCAAACATAGATGCCTTCACGATGGTTAAAGTAACCGGCACTTCTACCTGCGATATGGTAGTGGTACCAGGTCAGAAATACTCGAATACGCTTGTAAAAGGAATATGTGGACAGGTTAATGGTTCCATCATTCCGGGGATGCTCGGCCTTGAAGCTGGTCAATCTGCGTTTGGAGATCTTTACAGTTGGTTTGTCGATCTGCTTACCTACCCCTTCGCAGCGATGGATAAACTCGATATGCCCGAACTGCAACAATCCATCGCGAAACAAGTACTACATCATCTCAATGAAAAAGCAGCGCTGTTACCAGTGACTGAAAATGATCCCTTATCCCTGGACTGGATCAATGGCAGGCGTACACCTGATGCCAATCTCGGATTGAAGGCTGCAATAACCGGATTACAACTGGGCACCGATGCGGTGATGATTTTCAAATCTCTTGTTGAGGCAACTGCATTTGGTTCAAGAGCTATCATCAGACGTTTTGATGATGAAAATATTCCAATTGATAAAGTGGTCGCTGTTGGTGGCATTAGTAAAAAATCTGACTATGTGATGCAGGTCTTAGCCGATGTGCTCAACCGGCCAATACATGTTGTGGACTCCGATCAAACCTGTGCACTAGGAGCAGCAATCTTCGCTGCTAAAGCAGGCCAGGTTTATAAATCATTTGACCAGGCAAAAAATAACATGGCATCGCAGGCAGTTAAAGAATTTATTCCTGATATCAATAAGATACCTATATACGATAGGCTATATATGAAATACGAATCACTCGGCTCATTTGTGTCACAATTTTGATACTACAATCTGCATTATTTTATTATTATTCTATTATTACCAGTAAATAAATCTTGTCTTCTATATATGGTAATATCATACAACAATTAGTAAAGTATCTTAAATAATTCCACCTTATTCCCTATTAATTTTCACCCTGCAAATTGTCTGGCTCTTACAAAAAACGATTGCTTATGCTACGAAAACTCCGAAAAAATTTGTACGCCGCTGTAATCCTGTGCTTCACGTTCCAGGTTGTTATAGCACAGGAAAAAACAATTACAGGCAAAGTAACTGACTCCACTACAGGACGGCCAATGAAAGGTGTAATCATTAGTGTATCAGGTGCCTCTTCTGGCAAATTAACCAGCGATGATGGAACATATTCCACCAAAGCAAGAAGTGCAGATACATTAATGTTCTCACACATTGGTTACGCTACCATTTTCATTCCCGTTAAAAATCAAACGACCATCAACGTGATCATGAAGCGTGCGGAAAAAGAATTAGAGGATGTTGTTGTGATTGGTTACGGTACCGTCAACAGAAAGGATGTAACAGGTTCGATCGGTGAAGTGAAGATGGATGATCTGATGAAAGCCCCTGTCGCATCATTTGATGAATCGCTAGCTGGTAGAATAGCAGGCGTACAAGTGTCATCTAATGAAGGGCAGCCCGGCGAAGAAATGAATATCGTCATACGTGGAGGTAATTCTTTGACACAGAGTAATTCACCGCTATTTGTCATTGACGGTTTCCCAATCGAAGATCCCGGTGCCGCAGCCATAAATCCTGCAGATATCAAATCCATTAATATATTGAAAGACGCATCCGCAACCGCGATCTATGGATCAAGGGGTGCGAACGGTGTTGTGATCATCGAAACAAAACAAGGTCAGGCGGGTAAAGCCCGCATAGAATATGAAGGGTCGGCTGGTATCCAGCGCGTGACTAAAAAAATGGAAATGATGGATTCGTATGAGTTCGTGAAATACCTGATCGAACTTAACCCTGATGTAAACAAACGCGTTTACCTGACAAGACCCGGTCGGGAACTGGAAGATTATAAAAATATAAAAGCGGTTGACTGGCAGGACCTGATGTTCAGAGATGCATTCATGCAGAGTCATAATTTGTCGCTGTCGGGCGGGAATGCGCAAACAAAATACCGGATATCAGGCTCCTTATTCGACAGAAATGGTGTAGTGATCAACTCTGGTTACGACCGCAAACAACTTAGGATCGTATTGGACCAGGCAATTTCCGACAAAGTAAAAGCTGGTATTAACCTCAACTATACCAATGATGGCAACCATGGCAGTTTGTCATCGGTAGCACAGGGGATAGGTACCGGCTATTCAACTTACCAGCTCTATCGCATCTGGGGATACCGTCCTGTGACAGGAAGTGAATCTGTTGATCTTATTGATGATGTAATGGACGAAGAAGATGAAGTAAGTTTTTCAGATGCCCGTATTAACCCGTTGATCTCAGCTCAAAACGAAGTGCGGAAAGAAACACGAAATATCATTATTGGAAATGCAAGTTTGAAAATTGATGTGGCGAAAAACCTTGTATTGAACGTGAGAGGAGGCATCAACAAAAGATGGATAAAAGACGAAGAGTTTTACAACTCAAAGACGGCGCGGGGTTTTCCAAGTGTAAACAATTCGCGTGGCGTGAATGGTCTGTTCAACTCTGTTGAGAGCAATGAGTGGGTAAACGAAAATACACTGACCTTCGACAAACGTAATATCAACAGGCGTCATTCCATCAATGCCGTGATCGGGACCACTATACAGGGCCAGAAATACTATCGTTATGGATACGAGGCGCAACACATTATCAACGAAAGCCTGGGACTAAGCGGCATGGACGATGCGACACCGGGACCACTGGTAGCATTGCATTCAGAAAATACACTCATGTCATATTTGGCCAGGGCCAATTATAGTTTCCGGTCGAAATATATGGTCACCACAACTTTCCGCGCTGACGGTTCGTCCAAATTTGCGCCGGAAAACAAGTGGGCTTATTTTCCTTCTTTCGGACTTGCATGGCGACTTTCCAGGGAAAGCTTCATGAGAACAGTAAACTTCATTTCCGATGCAAAGCTGCGTATGAGTTTTGGTGTAACAGGCAATAACAGGATCGGAGATTTTGTCCGCTTCTCCTCACTTGCCAGGGATTACGAAAGATTCTACCCTATAGGAGGCAATCCAGCTCCTGCAATCATTCCCAACCGGTTCGGCAATGAAAACCTAAAGTGGGAGACAACCCGCCAGACAGACCTGGGACTGGACCTGAAACTCTTCCGGGACAGGATCGACCTGAGCGTCGACGTTTACAGGAAAGTTACTTCTGACCTGTTGCTGAATGCGAATGTGCCTTATAGTACCGGCTTCACAACTATTTATAAAAATGTGGGCGCTGTGCGAAACGAGGGGCTTGAAATCTCTCTGAATACAACAAACATCAGCGGCAACAATTTTACCTGGACAACAAATTTCAACATCAGCTTCAATCGCAATAAGGTAATGGAGCTTGCTGAAAGCGAGACCCAGCTCTTTAGCGATATCTCATGGACTTCAACTTATAATAATCAGCCTTTGTATATGGCGAAACTCGGAAGTAGTGCCGCTTCATTTGTAGGATACATGTGGGATGGACTCTACCAGTTTGCTGATTTTGATCAAATGCCTAATGGCACATACGTCCTAAAAAATTCTGTACCGACCAACGGTCTTGACCGGGGAGCGATCCAGCCTGGTGATATTAAATATGTAGACGTTAATGAAGATGGGATCGTCAATGAGAAAGACATAGTGGTGATAGGCCGGGGCTTACCTGTTCATATCGGCGGTTTCAACAACAACTTCGAATACAAAGGATTTAGTCTGAATGTATTTTTCCAGTGGTCTTATGGCAATGACATTTTTAACACCAACAGGCTAATGTTTGAAGGCAACTCTGAAGGTCGTGGTCATCTCAATCAATACGCTACTTATATCAATCGCTGGTCGCCGGAAAATCAGACTAACGAAAACTACAGGCCGGGTGGCCAGGGGCTCCGTGGTATTTATTCTTCGAAATATATTGAAGATGGGTCCTACCTAAGGCTTAAAACCGTGTCACTTTCATATACCCTCCCGCAACGATGGATACAGGCCGCAAAACTCACCCGGCTGGAAGCATATTTATCTGCACAAAACCTGGTTACCTGGACAAAATATTCAGGTATGGACCCCGAAGTATCGGTCAGGCATTCCATGCTGACACCGGGCTTTGATTATTCGGCTTACCCGAATGCAAAAACCATCGTGTTTGGTATACGTGCAGCATTTTGATCACTGTAACAACGACGACATTGCTTAAAAAACAAAAATATTCAACGATCATACATGGTGATTAAATTCACCGGATTGAATTTACAACTCACTAAATGTACCAAGGCATGAAAAAAATATTTCTTTACCTCGTATGCATCCTGCTGGTATCATGTACAAAGTTCCTTGATACAACACCAAAGGATTTTATCAGCCCGGATAATTATTTCGAAACAGAAGAACAGGCAAAATATGTTCTAAACGGTGTTTACTCGACTCTTTCCCAAAATGAAACCTATGGTTCATACATGCTGGGAAGAATGGCGCTGGATGGCGATGAGTCCTGGAATCATTATACCGGTGATCGGTTTACGGTTGCTGACAACAATTTCGGAGCAAACGAAGCCAGGATACTTGCATATTGGAAAGAATTATATTCTGGTATCAATAAAGCCAATCTTTTCCTGGAGAATATAGGAAAAGTCACTATGGCTGAACAAAACAAAAATGTGATGATCGGGGAAGCCCTCTTTTTAAGGTCTTATTACTACCTGCTGTTGGTGAATCGTTTTGGTAGCGTTCCATTGATCCTGGAAAGTATTAAGGCTGGTGATGCCTCCAGTATTCAGACTCCACAAACACCAGCGAAAGAAATTTATGATAAAATAATTGCGGATATGGAAGAAGCTGCAGGCCTCGTGGAAGATGCAGAAACAGTCGGCATAGGTGGCCGGATCAGTAAATCGGCCGTATGGGGCATACTGGCAAGGACCTGTCTCTACGCAGCAGGGCATCCCATCAATGACGCAGCACGTTATGCCGATGCAAAAAAATGGGCGGGGCAGGTTATTCAAACAGGCTTTCATCGCCTTAATCCGGATTTCAAACAAATTTTTATCAACCACGTTCAGGATATCTATGATATAAAAGAAAGCATATGGGAAGTCGAATTTTGGGGAAATGGAACTGGAATCTATACCAACCTGGGGGGATATGTGGGCAGGAACAATGGTATTGGCAATACACAGGATCCAAATATAGGCTATGCGGTAGGCGCCTCGCGGATTACTGGTCCCATGTTCAAGCGCTACGACGAAAATGATTTGCGTCGTGACTGGGCAATAGCTCCCTTCCGATACGTTGGAAATCCTGGTGTGGCTACTGACTGGCCCGCAACGAATATTTACCAGCGCTACTGTGGTAAATGGAGAAGGATCTATGAATTGATATTGCCGCGTTCAACTACGCGCACACCAACAAATTTTCCCTTACTCAGATATGCTGATGTGCTGCTGATGTTTGCTGAAGCAGACAATGAAGTTAGTGGGGGGCCAACCGCGGCTGCTTATGAAGCTGTCAACCAGGTTCGCAGACGTGGTTATGGCCTGGATTCTAATCTGCCCAATGACAGTGTAGACCTAAAAGATCTGGACAAACAAAGCTTCCTTGGAGAATTACAGGATGAAAGAAGCCGCGAGTTGGGATTCGAATGCCTGAGAAAGAGTGACCTGGTGCGCTGGAATATTTACCTGCCCAGTATGCAAGTCGTTGTAAATGACCTGGCTCCTTACTCCGGGGATTTTTATGACTTCCCAAAACGCACATTTGGTTCGGTCACACAACGGCACGAGCTATGGCCAATCCCATCTTTCGAACTTGGGTTGAACCCTCACCTGGTACAGAATCCCGGGTGGTAATCTGATTTAACAAACTTTCATGACCAATAACAAAAGATAAAACATGAAAAGATATTATTTATCGATACTGGCCGTTTTAATATTACTTGTTTCCTGTAAAAAAGATACGATTGTAGATGAACCCGGGTTTGATGTCAGCATATCATCAAATACATTCAAAGTTGGAGAACCGGTTGTATTCGCAATCAAAGGGGCACCGGATGTGATCACTTTTTATTCTGGAGAAAGAGGATCAGATTATGAATTTAAGAACGCTGAAAGAATATACGAAGCTACTACCAGTCTGTCATTTCACTCCGCGAAATACGCAGGAAACAACGACAACCTTGTGGCGCTAAAATATTCGACTAACTTTAATGGAGTGTATGAACCGGATGCGATCCGGCAGGCAACCTGGGTGGATATTACCGACCGGTTTCATATCCCACCAATCAATGGCACTTCGCCGGTGATGGAACCTTCACAGGAAGTGGATATATCTGATATATTCCCGGACCCGGAAACACCCGTTTACTTTGGATGGTTCTTCACAACGGCAGAAAATTCCAGCAGAACACGTTTCCAGATCGTCAATTTCGAAGTGAAGGGAGTAGTACAGGAAGATACGACATTATCAGGGGTAAAGTACAGCCTGGCTTCCGCCGGATTCCAAATGGTAAAAGGAGAAGGATTCCAGATACAGGATCATGCAACCACCACCCCACGCGTTACAGCTACCGCCATCATCTGGGATGGTGTATTTGCAAATACATCTTTTAAAGAAGGCTGGGCAATTTCCAACGAGATATACCCTGCAACCAAAATTAACCTCGGCCGAGACTATGGCGTTGGAATTAAATCTGTGCTGGATCCGCCCTTATTGGAACACAATGTCACCTACCAGTCGCCTGGCACATATAGGGCTACATTTGTTGCATCAAACGTGAGTGTATATGGACGAAAAGATGTCATGAAAGAGTTGGAAATTACGATTGAACCTTAAAAGAGAAAGTACGATTATGGTGTCAGGATCAAAAATATTCACTTCCATACTTGTGTCGTTTGCATTGCTGGTGGTAAAACCGTCGCAGGCTCGCTTTGTGTTATGGGAAACGCCGCAGGCTGATCTTAGAGACAGAGGGAATATCATTCGTATTGCCACCTTCAATATCCGATCAAATTATGGATCCGATACGCAGGACTGGAAGACACGGCGCAAATCCCTCGACTCATTGTTTCGCAAGTACGACTTCGATATCCTCGGAGTGCAGGAGCCATACCAGCCGCAGATCGACGAGTTGATGACATTGCATGGTAATACCTATGACTATTTCGTGGTAGGGACGGGCAATATCAATTCGCGGGGCTTGTCACATAGCAACCCTATTTTCTACCGGAAAGATCGGTTTGAACTTTTGCAAAAAGGCGTCTTTTGGTTCTCAGAGAATCCTGACTCGGTAGGCTCTGTTAGTTGGGATGCAAGCCAGGCCAGAAACTGCGTATGGGTACAGCTCCGGGATCGGAAAACGGGAGTTTCGTTCTACATTTTTAATTCCCATTTCGATCATAAAAGTACACTAGCCAGAAACAATAGCGCGCAACTGCTGCTCGACCAGGTAAAAAAGATTGCTGGCGACGATCTCGTAATTTGTACAGGCGACTTCAATACCCGTCAGACTACAACGGCGTTTAAACGACTATCCTCCGGCCACCTGATGGACACTTATAATATTGCCAGGAAGGTAGAAAACAGTGATTACAGAACTAGTCATGGCTATAAAGACATTCCTCCCATAGCTAATGCGGCCCGGATCGACCACATCTTTATCTCCCGCAAACCCAAATCTAAAAAAGTGGATATGTGGAAGGTCTGCAATGAAAATTTTGACGGCAATTGGGCATCTGACCATTTCCCAGTATATATTGATTTGCGATTGCAATAAAAAGAACACTTCATTTACCCGGCAAATGAGTATAAAGTAGCTACTATATATTGGACGTTTAATTAGCGATCTAATTATCGATTATATCCTTTTTCAACTGCTTTAAAAGTTCTGCCTGTATTTTCCTTTTGTCAGGACTACCAGCCAGATTCAAATTTTCTTCCGGATCATTTTTATGATCATAAAGCTCAATAACATCTTTTTCACCTTCCTCAACCCAATAAACCAGTCTATATCGGTCCGTTCTTATTGTATACCCGATTTTGCTTCCTCTGTTAACTTGTGTATAGGCGGCCGGTTTGCCTTTTTTCCCGGGTCGTTTTAATAAACGTGTAAAACTTTTGCCTTCAACATGAGAAGGAATTGGAATACCGGCAAGTTCAGCGAGTGTGGGATAAACATCTATCAACTCAACCAATCCGGTGACTTCACTATTCTTTGGAAATCCTGGTACACGGATAATCAGCGGGACCCTTGCATCCAATTCAAAGTTTGATGCTTTTGCCCAACCGCCATGCTCACCCAACTTAAAACCATGATCTCCCCATAGCACTACGATAGTGTTATCAGCCAAACCTAGTCGCTCCAGTTCATCTAACAATCTTCCCACCTGTGCATCAACAAAACTGACGCAGGCATAATAGCCATGCCGCATTTTACGTGCATAGTCGTCTGGCACAGGTCTTAACTGGGGAACATCAGTATACGTATAAAATTCTATCATCTCACCTAGTGCAAATGGAGCATTTGCAGGCGGGAATTTATTTTGTGCCACCTGGATTTCTTCTCTTTCATATAAGTCCCAGTACTTTTTGGGGGCGACAAATGGCAAATGAGGTTTATGAAATCCAACTGCAAGAAAAAATGGCTTTTCGGATGTTTTCAATTGCCGCAAAGCTTCAATACTTTCCTGTGCAATTTTCCCATCCAGTAAAGAATCATCCGGCAGGTCAGTTATTTCATAAGCCGGTCCGCGTTGCGATCTTTCAAGTGCTGTTCCAGTTAACCCTGCCTTTTTAGCTTCTTCGAATTTTTTCCATCCCGCTTCGTTAATAGCTTTGCTGGCATATGGAGCGCGGGTTGACACTGCCTCCGGTCCAAATTTTTCTGCCGGGTAATCTACTGACCAAGATCTAGTATCATCAATATGAAAAATTTTTCCAAACCGGTCTGTATAATATCCATTGTCTTTAAATAATTGTGGCAACGATGGGATATTGGGTAAAGCCACTCTGAAATCCGTGTACAAGTCAAACACCCTGGTGGTATTGGGTCTTGTACCTGTCATTAAACTCGCTCTTGACGGGGCACAAACAGGATACTGGCAATAAGCCCTATTAAACCTGGCCCCGGTTTTTGCCAGCTCATCCATATTTGGGGTAATTGCATGCTGAGCACCATAAACAGACAGCTCGGGTCTTAAGTCGTCGATAGCAATAAATAAAACATTTAATGGCTTTTTATTAAACGAATTTTCTTGTTGAGCTGTCGCTGGATAACAAGAAACGATAACAAAAAGATGCAGGAGTAACGGCTTTCCTATCCTTATTCTGAAAGGCTGGAATTTTAAAATTTGTCTGGACATCATAATTACGAAAACAGGGTCTTCATCCAATATTACAAAGGTATTTGAAACAAAAAAAAATATATTTAAACAAAATAAAAGAATGTGAAAGAATTTTAAACACAGGCATTGAAATCGCAAAAAGCGCAACTCATTGACTTTTAAAGAGTTTATTTCCATATAAAAATGACAGGGTCACATCTCACCAACGGCTCGCGACCCTGCGACCCCCTGGTCCCAATCCAGGTGCCCAGCCGGTAATGCGGGGCTACTTCCCTAACATTAAGACATAAAAAAAGTGACCCATATTCTATGAGTCACTTATCGTCGGGAAGACAGGATTCGAACCTGCGACCCCCTGGTCCCAAACCAGGTGCGCTACCGGCCTGCGCTACTTCCCGAACTTTTTTTCCAGGTGTCCCGCTTATTAGCGGGCTACTTCCCGGGCTCCCAAAAGGGGTGCGAAAATAATGATTTTTGGCTTACGAGATCGTTTTGAACCTAAATAATTAACCTGCCGTAAACCAGTAACCCCATCCATACAGCCCTATGATTTTCACTCGTTCGCAGGCAGCTAAATACATATTTTATACGATTGGTTGCTGAATGGTAGAATGAAAATCGCATTTATCACAAGATCAACCCTCCACAAGGTCCCCGGCGGGGATACGGAACAGGTTTTGCAAACCGCCCGATTTCTCCGTGTACTCGGCGTAGACGTGGATCTGCGCCTGGCCACAGAAAATATTGATTATTCTAAATATGATCTGCTGCATGTTTTTAATATCACCCGCCCGGCGGACTTACTTTATCATATCCATAAATCAAAAAAGCCCGTTGTTGTTTCAACGATCCTGGTCGACTACACCGAATTTGACAAAAAGCACCGTAAAGGGTTGCCGGGTTTTGTTTTAAACCTATTTCCCAAAAACTCCAACGAGTATATCAAAACGATTGGACGCTGGTTATTAAACAAGGATAGCCTGCAAACAAAATCATTTATCTGGAAAGGACAACAGTCGAGTATCAGGGAAATACTTCGAAAAGCAAGCTGGTTGCTGCCAAATTCGAAAGCCGAATATTTCGAGGTAGAACGCCTATATGGTATCAAAAAAAATTATACTGTCGTTCCAAATGGTATTGATGATTCCCTGTACTTCCCATTACCTGGAACAACAAAAGATCAGCGACTGGTGCTTTCAGCAGCGAGGATTGAAGGCCGAAAGAACCAGCTTAACCTGATCAGGGCTTTGAACAACACCAACTACACCGTATTGCTGACCGGTCTGCCTGCGCCGAATCAATCAAAGTATTATTCGGAGTGCAAAAAAATCGCATCATCAAATATCATCTTCTGTGGTCGCGTTCCGATTGAAACGCTGATCAGTTACTACCGAAAAGCAAAAGTGCATGTATTGCCCAGCTGGCATGAGACCTGCGGGCTTTCATCACTGGAGGCTGCCGCCATGGGCTGTAATATTGTTGTCACCGACCGCGGCTTTACCAGGGAATACTTTGGAAACGACGCGTTTTATTGTGATCCGGAAGATCCGGCCTCAATATTTGATGCCGTGCATCAGGCCACCGCTAGAGAATCTTCACAAACACTTCAACAAAAAATATTATCTCAATACACATGGCAACAGGCAGCCCAAAAAACCTTGCTGGCATATCAAAATGCATTATCAGCATGCAGAAGCTGAGAATTGGCATATTAGGCACCCGCGGCATACCCAACCATTATGGTGGCTTCGAGCAATTTGCGGAATACCTGTCTCACGGACTTTCACAAAGAGGCCACGAAGTGTATGTATACAATTCAAGCCGTCATCCATACCAGGAAAGGGAGTGGAATGGGGTTAATATCATTCATTGCAAGGATCCCGAACACAAGCTTGGGACATTTGGACAGTTCCTGTATGACCTGCACTGCATCAATGATGCCCGCCAACGCGATTTTGATGTGCTACTCCACCTTGGATATACCAGCGATTCGATCTGGCATTGGCGCTGGCCAAAACAAACCGTGAATATTGTAAACGTTGATGGAATGGAATGGATGCGCAGTAAGTACAATAAACCGACACGCCGTTTCTTAAGATTTGCTGAATCACTTGCTGCCAGACATGCTGATGTGCTTGTAGCTGACTCCCCGCAAATGCAGGATCATTTCCGGCAATGCTACCGCAAAGAGCCCGCCTATATACCCTATGGTGCAGAAGTATTTAAAAAAATTGATCACTCCATTCTTAGTTCATACAGTCTTTCCCCACAACAATATTACCTGCTGGTGGCGAGAATAGAGCCGGAAAATAATGTAGAGATGATCCTGAAAGGTTACCTCGAATCTAAACTGGACTTCCCTTTAATGGTAGTCGGCAATATTAGCAACAGGTTTGGCAGATACCTGAGCCATCATTTCCGGCACCGTTTCGTTCAGTTTGCGGGCTCTATTTACGATCAGCATGTTCTAAACAACCTTCGCTATCACTCCGCACGATATTTTCATGGCCACTCGGTAGGCGGCACCAACCCATCCTTACTCGAAGCCATGGCCTGTCGCTGTAATATTGCGGCGCACAACAATGTCTTCAACAAAGCCGTGCTGGAAAATGGCGCAGAATATTTCGCTTCGGAAGACGAGGTGACCGGTATCATCAACGCGCCCCGGAATAACCCGGTACAGGATCTGAGAAGGAATATGAATATTGAAAGGATACGCAAGGTCTATAATATTGAAAAAAATATAGAAGATTATGAAAGACTGATGCTGGAATCCTGCCGGCAAAATAATATTGTTCTTACACCGGCTGCGACGCATTTTATGGAGTGACAATAGCATCCTCGTACTTTTTTTTAACATCAAACTGTGGAAACACATTTGTGAAAGCCAGTATCCAGGCCACATACTCGGCTGCATTGGTAATAAAGCTGCCGGTAAACTGGTATATGAATACGAATAAGAAAAGCAAAAGCCGATAATAATTCGACCAGACCCGGGTATAAAAAAAGAAAAATATCTCTACCAGTATGCGCAACGATAACCCTACCCAGCCAAAGATCGCAAGCGTCTCTGCAACGGCATTGGGAATAGTTACCACGATATCCATATTATAGAGATAAAAGTCCTTGATTATGTTTTCGCCAGCGATTTTAATCTGGCCGATGCCGATGCCCCAGAACTCGCTGCCCTGGTTAATCAATTTCTGTGCGAGGATAAATGCTTCACTGGTGCGCCCCCTACCAGAACTATCCCTCCCGGAAAGTATATTTCGAAACCGGGTAAAAATTGGGTTATTCCTGAAGAACATCAATAAACTAAACAGCACCACCGTGAGTGAAGCTCCGGTTGTAATGACGGCGTTGGCGATACGTCTTTTACTGGTTAGTCGCCTGAAATAGATAATCCAGGTAACCAATAATGCCAAAACCAGGGCCCCCATTACGCCGATGGAAAATGAAAGCAGGTAAGGCAAAAACAGCATCGGCAACAAACTCACTCCCCTAATATTATTCTGCCTGAACAAATACTGCAATAGGAAGAAAATAAAAAACGGGGTAAAAATAAAAGCGTAATAAGAAGGTTCATAGGTAAATAGTCGCAACCGTCTCAGCCTTCCTACTCCCTCGGTGAGAACCTGCTCATCCCAAAAAACAGCGTAGTATGGTGTAAAAAATAAGGGAACTGCAAGAAGACATAATATAAAATTAATAAACAGGATCCATCTGAATATTTTCTCAATATCACTGCACATGAGCAGGAATGTATAAGCAGCCTGGCAAAAAACATAAACCAGTACCAGGTTTAGAAGCGAAAGCAGGTAGGCATCCAACACAATCTCATTAAGCAAAACATGTACGGCGATGAAAGGAACAATAATGGCGATAAACGGAAGTAAAACTTCCTTTTTTCTTACAATTATAACCCAGGCATAAAACAGGGGAGCGAGCAGGGAGGTATAGGTAAGTCCAAAAGGCAATCCCAGCGAATTGATAAAAAA
>JAEYOL010000207.1 GCA_023411775.1 Bacteroidota bacterium
TTTTTCATAAGCGCGATATTTCTTCGTTTGCATCGGCGGCACAGGCCTACCACCAATTGATTTCAGACATGGTGAAGCGGCAGCTGGTTTCTACACGACTGGTGATGCCAAATGGCACGGTAAAGCATTTATACGTTGATGGTGGATTTTCGAAGAATGAGATTTATATGCGGATGCTCAGTCAGCAGTTCCCCGGCATTCAGGTTCGTTCATCTTCCATGGTGCAGGGAACGGCACTTGGTGCTGCCCTGGCCATTCATGCGTCCTGGAATGATGAAGTCATACCATCGGACCTGGTTAGTTTAAAGATTTGGAACACCTGAATAGTTGAAACAATATCTTATTAATTTAATCATTCAATTTAAATATGCAACAGCAGAAAGCGGTCATCAGTTATTAGCTTTACATAAGCTTACTACAATTTTGAATTATGGACACGCAGGCAGATAAATTTAAACACGTCAGTTACCTCTGGGATGAAGAAAAAGCTGTAGCCCTGGCAGGTGATGAAGTTGGGTTGCTGATCTATCGCTCAAATTTACTGGGGGCCGATTTACGTCTTACCAATTACGGAGGTGGTAATACCTCCTGCAAGGCCATGGCCAGGGACCCGCTTAGTGGTCAGGACACGGAGGTCATGTGGGTAAAAGGTTCGGGCGGTGATATCGGCACCTTAAAAAGATCGGGTCTTGCTGCACTGTATGTTGACCGGTTGAGAAATCTTAAGAATATTTATCGCGGTATTGAACAGGAGGATGAAATGGTGGAATTGTTTAACCATTGCATTTTCGACCTTGCCAGCAAAGCTCCTTCCATTGATACGCCCCTGCACGGTTTTCTTCCATTTCGGCATATCGATCATCTACATCCCGACGCCGCCATCGCGATAGCTGCTGCAAAAGATGGTAAGCGCATCACTGCTGAGTTATTTGGCGGTGAAATTGGCTGGGTTGACTGGCAGAGACCTGGTTTTGATCTGGGTTTGCGATTAAAACAATGCCTTGATGAGAACCCTGGTATCAGGGGTATTGTGCTCGGCAGCCATGGTTTGTTTACCTGGGGCGATACTTCTTATGACTGTTATCTCAATACCCTCGAAGTAGTTGAGAAATGTGCTGATTATATTGAAAGGAACCTCGGTAAAAAGCGCGCTGTTTTTGGTGGTCAAAAGATCGCTCCGCTAAGCCAGGAAGATCGTTTCAAAAAGGCGGCAATGCTGGCGCCTGTATTGCGGGGCCTATGCAGCAGTCACCAGCGAATGATCGGGCATTTCACCGACGATGAACGTGTACTCGAGTTTATCAATTCCAATGATCTCGACAGGTTGGCGCCAATGGGTACCAGTTGTCCTGATCATTTCCTGAGAACAAAGATCAGTCCGCTGGTACTTGACCTGAAAGCAGACGAAGATCTTTCTGATAGCGCTACAATTAGGACAATTTTGGAGAAAGCCTTTGAAAAATACCGGCAGGGATATGCCGCGTATTACGAAAAACATAAACGGCACAACAGTCCTCCGATGCGTGATGCCAACCCGGTGATCATTCTATATCCCGGTGTAGGCATGTTTAGTTATTCTAAAGACAAACAAACTGCACGCGTAGCCGCGGAGTTTTACACCAATGCCATCAACGTGATGAAAGGAGCAGAGGCGATCAGTGATTACACGGCGCTGCCGGCACAGGAAGCCTTCGATATTGAATATTGGTTATTGGAGGAAGCCAAGCTTCAGCGAATGCCGAAGCCGAAACTACTTAGTGGCAAAGTAGCGTTGATAACAGGCAGTGGTGGTGGTATTGGCAAAGCCATAGCGAAAAAGATTGCCGAAGAAGGTGGCTGTGTTGTACTCAGCGATATTAATCCCGAAAGATTAGCAGCAGCCACAACTGAGTTTCAAAAGGTGTTTGGTAAAGATATCGTCAGTGTCATACCATTAAATGTAACAGATGCGGACTCGGTGCGGGAAGCATTTAACGCGACGGCTCTTGCTTTTGGCGGTATTGATATTGTTGTGAATAATGCAGGTATCAGTATTTCCAAATCAATCGAGATGCATACGTTGGAGGAATGGGACCGGCTCTATGATATCCTGGTCAAAGGCCAGTTTATAAATTCCCAACAGGCGGCGCGTTTGATGAGGGCACAGGGAATGGGGGGCGATATCATCAATATTGTTTCAAAGAATTCAGTTGTAGCTGGCCCCAACAATGCCGGCTACGGTTCTGCCAAAGCCGCGCAGGCTCATCTCACGCGACTCATGGCTGCCGAGCTTGGTGCTGATGGGATACGGGTGAATGCCATCAATCCTGATGCGGTGATCGCTGACAGTAATATCTGGGCCGGTGGCTGGGCTGAAGGTCGTGCGAAAGCCTATGGTATCACGGTTGAGGAGCTGCCGGCTTATTACGCAAAAAGAACCTTACTCAACGCGGTTATTTTACCGGAAGATATCGCGAATGCATGTTTTGCACTCATCGGTGGGTTATTGAATAAATCTACCGGAAATACGATCAATGTGGATGGTGGGGTGGCTATGGCATTCCTGCGTTAGTTACTTTCTGTTTGGCTGCGCAAACCTGCTACGAAGTATATTATTAAAACAATGTTATGAATAGAAGTTCCTTTATTACCAGCCGGCTAAAAGAAGTATTGCTTGATGGGCGATGGATCGCCAATACAAATTATAAGGAACAGTTGCTAAGTGTAAACTGGGAACAGGCAAACTATAAGATAGGTAACCTAAATACCATTGCCGCGCTCACTTATCATGTAAATTATTACCTGGGCGGATTGTTGAAAGCGTTTGAGACCGGGAAGCTGGAGATCAGTGATAAATATAGTTTTGAAGCACCACCTATCGGGTCCGAAGCAGACTGGGATAAACGGGTGAACGGGTTTTTAGAGAATTCAGAGAAATTTGTTAGTTACGTTGGGAGTATGGACGATGCAGTTTTCGATCAGCCCTTTGTCGATGAAAAATATGGAACCTATTGGAGAAATATTGAGGGTGTTATAGAACATAGTTATTACCACCTCGGCCAGATTTCATTGATCCGAAAGTTGATTTTGACAAAATAAATGCAAACGGGGAAGTTGATAGATCATCTTTTAAAACACGTTTCCATTGATGAAAGGGAAGCGGAGATCATACTTTCCAGCTTTACTACACGGCATTTTAAGAAGAAAGAGCTTTTATTGAGAGCCGGTGAGATCTGCCGGGTGGAGAGCTTTGTCGTCCGGGGCTGTTTTAGAACTTTTACTATTGATGAAAGCGGGTATGAACGAACCCTGGTCTTTTCTGTCGAAGACTGGTGGACGGGCGAAATGCTTAGTTTTCTGACCGGGAAACCTTCGATGTATAGTATCGAAGCCTTAGAGGATGCCGAAGTCTTACAGATTACAAAAGGCAGGCTCGAAAAACTGTACCTGGAGGTTCCTAAACTCGAGCGTTATTTCAGGTTATTGGTACAAAATGCTTATATCAGCCAGTTGGAACGAATTAACACTGGTCTATCGCAAACTGCGGAACAGCGATATCTTTTATTTTTAGAAAATTATCCGGATTTCGCCCAGCGCATTCCCCAAAAGTATATTGCTTCTTTTCTCGGTATTACACCTGAATTTCTGAGTATGCTACGAAGAAAAATGAGCGGGCGTTGATTTATTAAACTAGTTTAATTTTTTCCCAGGGTATAAGTTTCAGCTTTGCTGTTGAATATTAAAAACAGCAAAAATGAAACTTCAATTATTTCGTGTAGGGGATAACTGGGCAGGTCTGATCCTGAGACTGACCCTTGGGTTGGTTATGTTTCCCCATGGGGCTCAAAAGGTATTGGGATGGTTTGGCGGGCCAGGTTTTACAAAAGAGATGCACCACCTGAGCGTGGACATGCAATTACCCTGGGTCGTGTCCTTCCTGGTGATTGTGATCGAGTTCCTTGGTTCTATTTCGTTGATCCTTGGATTTGCAATAAGAATATGGGCGATCGCATTCTTTTTTCTTTTTGCGGGCATCATATTGACCGCGCATCTGGAGTATGGCTTCTTCATGAACTGGGCTGGTGTGCAGGCAGGCGAAGGATTTGAATACCATCTCCTGGTATTGGGAATTTGCGTCGCTTTATATTTTAGTCAAAGCGGAAGTTTTGATATTGTTAGAGCAAATTCTGTCCTTAAAAAATCATGACTATGTGGTGATTTATATTCCATGTGCATCAAAGTTCCCTCGGTTCGATGACCAGGGCACGCGGATTTTTATGATTTTTATGATCAGCTATGGTAGTGTTGAAGATAGTTGAATGTGGTTGGAGAGTTTAAGGTCGTCATACAATATTAAACAACATTCAACCACTTTCAACTAAGGAAAGGATGAACCCACGGTTCCCTATATTTTCTTCGTAATAACGTGGTTGCGTCTTCATCGCCACGCACTATCTTATTTTCAGGATCATAGCTTAATGGCCGGCCATTTAATTGCATCGAGATATTAGCCAGTATACAGCTGGCGGTGGAGATATGGCCTTCTTCAATATCCGCAACTGGTCTTCGGCTCTTATCAATGGCGTCAAGAAAATCGAGCATGTGTAGCCTCGTTGCTGGTGCAGCGTGTAGTTCCATACCCTTTTCTTTTAGGTCCTCGGGAAATTTTTCTTTTTCGAGTACAACGTCACGGTGGATCTTTTTTGCTGCTGGATCGACGGGCACAAAATCGTATTTCATCGTACTGCAACTAAGTGTGCCTTTTTCGCCATAGAGTTTGTATGACCAGGGATATTCGGGATCGGCGGGTGAGCCCCAGGTCCGGTGCTGCCATACACAATTCAAATCTTCAAATTCAAATACGGCTGTTTGCGTATCTGCAATATTGCTCTTACCGGTTTTATCCTGGAAGATGCCGCCGTTGGAGTAAATACGTTTTGGCCAACCCAGTCCGAGCGTCCATCTTACCGCATCCAGCATATGCACGCACATGTCGCCCATGATGCCGTTACCATATTCCATAAAAGTACGCCACCACCGCGTATGCGGCATACCATCAAAGGGACGAAGTGGTGCCGGGCCAGTCCACATGTCATAATCGAAATGGGCCGGCACTGCCTGAATGGGCGGGTTGCCGTTATGGCGCATGTGATAATAACAACACATTTCGACGTGTGATATTTTTCCCAGCAGGCCGGCATCAACAATATTTTTTTTCGCTTCGATCAAATGTGGCGTACTGCGACGCTGCATACCCACCTGCACTACCCGTTTATATTTTCTTGCTGCAGCGAGCATGGCTTCACCTTCCATGACATCCACACTGATCGGCTTTTGTACGTACACATGCGCTCCCGCCATTATCGCGTCGATGGTTTGAAGGGCATGCCAGTGGTCAGGCGTACCGATCAGAACAATTTCCGGTTTGTGATCCGCCAGCAGTTTGCGGTAGTCGGTATAGAGTTGAATTTGCTTATTGTTTTTCAAACGGTCTTTTACGAGCCCGGCTGCCTCCGATAGCAAGTGCTGGTCCACGTCACACAATGCAACGACATCCACGGACGCGACCTGCATCAGGCGAAACAAATCGTTCTTGCCGTACCAGCCGGTGCCGATCAAAGCCACACGGCGAGGGGAATCCGTTGGAATCAACGAACTGTAGGGTTTCAATGCAGCCAGTGCCAGGGCAGCTGAAGTATTGCGGATAAACGCGCGGCGGGGAATTGTGTTGGGGTTCATAAAAGACAATTACTTAAAGTTAGGAAGCATTTCGAGTCGCAGCTAATACTTCCACCCGCCGCTTTGATTCCCAATATGGCTATAGATTCCCAATCCTTACCAGGAATTATTCTTTTTTGTATTCCAGAATATCGGCAGGCTGGCAATCGAGGGCGTGGCAAATAGCTTCAAGCGTACTGAACCGGATTGCTTTTGCTTTGCCGGTTTTGAGTATGGAAAGATTGGATAAGGTCAGGCCCACTTTTTCTGAAAGCTCATTCAATGACATTTTTCTTTTTGCCATCATCACGTCAAGGTTTACAATGATTGGCATGGCTTATACGGTTAATTCGTTTTCGGTTTGAATTTCGGTCCCCTTTCTGAATATGTGTGCGATGACAAGTAAAATTACACCCATGAACAGCCACACATCGGCACCTCCTACACGCAAATATTGAATGCCGGGCATTGTAATACCTTTCTTCATCAGCCACTCAGCATATTTTGTACCCCACCACGAAAATAAACCGATGCCCAGGGCAAAGTATGAGGCATTGAAAATAAATCGATTCATGTCCGTGTTAAAAGGTTTCGACATATCGAGTTTCTTATCGTGCAATAGTTTGATGATAAGATAAAACAAACAGGCCTTTAGAACAGCAGCGATGATCATAAGGACTGTCTGTGTTATGAAATGTCCCTGATCGTAATTGAAAAGCGCTGCGAGGTCAACACGCTGTACGGTATTATTAGCTGCAGCGGGGTTGATCGCCAGGGCGTAGAAGGTGTTGAAAATAAAAGCGCCAGCTTCAATGCATAACCCGATAAACAGGATCCATGATACGATATACAATACCCGAAGGATCTGGGTTGTGGTAATTTTAATTTCCATATAACCAATTTAAAAACAAAATAATAAATATTTATTGAAAAACAATAAAATTTAATTGTTTTATGGTCAAATTGATTATTTAGATCGCTGAAGTCCTTTTTACAGTTGAAAATAAATCGATTGAGTCTTGTTGAATGAGGAAGCCGCTATTAAGATGCGCTCCTCGACTTTCCGGTTATCAGCTTGCGGTGCTGTAGTCCCCATTTGCGCAGTTCATTAATCACTTTGTCCAGGGAGTTTCCGTATTCAGTAAGTGAGTATTCAACGGTTACTGGTATCGTATCATAAACCGTTCGCTTTACAAGCTTATTCATTTCCAGTTCACGCAATTCTTTAGACAGCATACGATCCGTGATCTTCGGAATTTCTTTCGACATTTCACTGAACCGTTTATTACCGAATGATAACGCAATAATAATGGGCAATTTCCATTTGCCATTCAGCACATCCAGTGCATCTTTTACGGGGCGTATCATATTTAGACACTCGCCCTTATCATGTTTTCCATGGTGGACCATAAAAGTGATTTACTATAACCTGGTATAGTGCTATACATTTGTATAGTACTTCCTAATGTATAGTAAAGGTAGGTAATTTTGTGTTCACAACGCAAAAAACTATTTTATATGAAATACACAATTCCTGCAGGGAGACTATTATTCGCCCTTCTTTTCATTTTTTCGTCTTTTGGACATTTCAACGAACAAACCATAGCGTTTGCAGCTGCTAAAGGTTTGCCGTTTGCTTCGCTGCTGGTACCGCTATCTGGTCTTGTTGAACTGGTGGGTGGAATGGGTATACTATTAGGTTTCCGTGCAAAAGCCGGGGCATGGCTGTTGGTTTTATTCCTGGTACCGGTCACACTTACCTTCCACCAGTTCTGGACGATTGCCGAGCCGATGGCCAGGCAAATGGAACTGGCAGCATTTCTAAAGAATTTATCGCTGCTTGGCGGTGCGTTGATTATAGCCCGGTTCGGTGCGGGTGAGTTTAGCGTTGATCATTTTCTTGAAAGAAAAAAATTTTCAGGAACTACCCCGGCAGCAGCGTGACCGCCGCATTGTTCAATACGAATCAATAGTCCGGGACTAACGCCGCTACTATTGATTTTCAAAAACAAATTTATCCCTGGTCTTTAGTATATGCAGACCAACAGATGCATCACGTGCCGGAGAGGGTATGCAAAGAACACTTTCGAACTGTACAAAATATCCTGTATCCGTTTTTTCAAAGGTTTGCAGGCGGAGGTAATTGGGCAGCTCTGGCGAAACCGTATCGGTTTTAAGCATCGCGCAGATCAGCGTGTCAGGCATCACCTTGAAGGTAAAGCTGTCGGATTTCACAGGTAGTTTCTCCAGTGGAAAAAGAGATGTGGTGAAAAAAATCGAATCTTTGAAAATGGTTTCGCGCTTTACAGCGTCCATTTCAGGAAACTGGCCACTGAGAGCTGTTCTAACCGCGAGTTCCACCACTTGCGTGGTATCGGCGGAGGCTGGTACTTCGTTGCTGTCTTTATTGGCGCAGGCTGAGAACAATAGCAGGAAAATCAGGAATTGACGCATAATATGTGGTTATAGATGAAAGTATCCTGGTATTTATAACAATGAATGTACCATGAGTCAAAATGGATGTTCCTTGTATTACACATGCAAAATTGCCCGGGCTGCCCATTGTCAAATTGATGCGCTTCTATAAAATTGTTGAGTAAGATGGTACGGATTGTAGATAATTTTCCCACCTTTTCACAAATCGGTTGAGACGCATCTTTGGAACCTGCAAAATAGAACATAGGTTAAAACCGGGGCTGGGATTGCCTTATTAAAAACGCTGTTAATACATTCTCGTTGAAAAATTCAGTCTGTTTCCATCTGGAACAGTGTTTGAGACCATGCTAACGTGGTTTTTCAGAAGAATTGATCTTAAACGGGCCCTGATTTCTATCGGGCCTTTTTTTTTATCCTTAACTTTAGTGATAAACATATTTTTGTATGAAAACAGAAATAGGCATCAAGCCCGCCCACCTGGGAGAGGTGGCCCACGCTTTGAATACACTACTGGCCGACGAGCATATCCTTTATATCAAAACCAGGAATGCACACTGGAATATCGAAGGGCCGGATTTTCTGACGAAACACAAATTCTTTGAGGAGCAGTACAAGACTATCGAAAAGATCATCGATGAGGTTGCTGAAAGAGTGCGGACTATCGGGCACTATGCCGAAGGTTCGCTGACTTCCTTCCTGGCGCTCACACACTTATCAGAGGAATCGCGAAGCAAGAACGATAGCGCCAGTTTTATGAAAGCTCTGTTGGCCGATCATGAAGCGATTATCATGCTATTGCGTGCGGACATTGAGCGTTTTGAAGATGAATGGAAAGATGTTGGTTCAGCCGATTTCATTACTGGGCTTTTAAAAACCCATGAAAAGATGGCCTGGATGCTTAGAGCACATCTTGCATGAAAGTCCTGAAGTAAAATCCTACCAGTTGAAATTATCAGGCGAAGTAATAAAATAATCTACCTGCTTGCCACAGGTTGAGCAAACCCTTTCTTACTAATTTGATCAAAGAGTATGTTATTTAGACAGGCCCATTCCTATTATGTGGCCTGAAAGGCTTTTTGTAAATTGACAAGTGACAACCAGGGCCATAGGTTTTTTGATTATTCCGGGGAGCTCATATAATCGGAAAGGGATCTGGGTTAAATTTATAGCGATGTATCGACTTATTACACTCGTTTTTCTGGGCTTTTGTTTGTCTTTTTGCAGAAAAGGTTCCGACGATGGCCAGGATCCTGCACCACCACCTCCCGGGCCGCCACCACCTGACACGGTTATTGTGGTTCCGCCTGTAGATCCTGTGCTGGCACCTACGATCGGATTTTTTTTGGATGACTGGCAGCCGAAAACTTTTACAACACCCTCTTTTAGTGTTGGATCTGCACCTACAAGCACCACTGCTACAATTACCATCGAAACGGCTTCGGTTATTACAAAAATTCCAAGATCAATTGCGGGCAATAATTCCAATTTATGGATGGGCCAGATCGTGACTGAACCCACCTTAGTCAATCATATCAAGCAATTGCAGCCGCATATCCTGAGGTTCCCGGGTGGTAGTATCAGTGACATATTTTTTTGGAATGCGCAAAAAAACACGCCGCCACCGGATGCACCTGCACAACTCGTGAAAGCAGATGGTTCGAAAGAAGCGGCAGGTTATTGGTTTGGAAAAAACAGCGAGAGCTGGACATTTTCTGTTGACAACTATTATCAGCTATTACAGCAAACAAATAATACCGGGATGATCACCATCAACTACGGTTATGCACGGTATGGGACTTCTGCTGACCCTGTGGCAGCGGCGGCTCACCTGGCTGCAGACTGGGTCAGGTATGATAATGGACGCACCCGTTATTGGGAAATTGGGAATGAAAGTTTCGGCGACTGGGAATCGGGCTATCGTATAGATCCGGCATTGAATAAAGATGGCCAGCCTGAATTTGCCGACGGACAATTATACGGCCGCCATTTCAAGGTATTCGCTGATTCGATGCGTAAGGCAGCGCAGGAGATAAATAAAACTATCGAGATCGGTGCAGTATTGTATGATAGTCCGCCTCAATCCTGGAATACCAATACCGTAAAAACCTGGAACCAGGGTGTAATTCCTGAAGCAGGGAATGTTCCTGATTTTTATATCGTACATAGTTACTTCACACCCTACAACCAGCCAACCAATGCCGCTGATATCCTCACAAGTGGTGTCGCGGAGCCAAAACGGCTGATGGATTTTGTAAAGCAATCCTTACAGGCGGGTGGGGTTGCAGAGAAACCCGTCGCGCTGACTGAATGGAATATTTTTGCGACTGGCCTGAAGCAGCAGGTTTCACATATAAATGGCATGCATGGCGTAATGGTGGTGGGTGAGGCCTTAAAGAATAAATATGGCATGACAGCAAGATGGGATCTTGCCAATGCCTGGGAGAATGGCAATGATCATGGTATGTTTAACAATGGTGATGAACCAGATGGTGTCCCAAAATGGAATCCACGTCCGGTATTTTATCATTTGTATTTCTTTCAAAAATTCCTGGGTGACCGGTTGGTGCAATCTACTATCAGCAGCAGCACAGGAATTGAAACTTATGCTTCCACGTTTTCATCCGGACAGGTGGGTGTTACTCTTGTGAACAGGTCAGCGGTAGCCACGAATGTGGAAATAAAGGTTAACAATTTCAATCCAGGAGCCAGGTATTACTGGTATACACTCACTGGCGGCGACGATAATAATGGATTCTCCAGGAAGGTGTTTGTCAATGGCCAGGGTCCAGCGGGAGCAGCAGGTGGTCCTGGTAATTACGCTACGCTCAACGCTTTTTCTGCAACAACGGCTACAGGTATAAAACTAAGTGTACCTGCTCGCGCAACCGTTTGTGTAGCTATCGATAAAAGATAGAATATAAAAATAGGTGTAGTTCATCTACTACATAGGAAACATAAGCGCTTCTATTGCGTATTCTGTAGCACTGCCGCATTTTTGCAGCCATCCGGAACCCAAGCTGCAAAAGAAATGAAGAAAATCTCAATTTTTATTGTTGAAGATCATACCCTGGTAAGAGAAGCCTGCGCTCTTTTATTAGATGCTGATCCCCGGTTTGAAGTGGTTGCAAAGTCAGGAAGCGCTGAAGAAACACTGCCATTGGTTGGTGCATTACGGCCCGATGTTTTACTTATGGACATAAACCTCCCTGGCATGAATGGTATCGAAGCCATCCCGATGATCAGGCTGATATCTCCATCTACTAAAATACTGGGTGTTTCCATGCATACCCAGGTATCACTAGTGCGAAAGATGTTGCGTGAAGGCGCCAGTGGTTATGTGGCTAAAGGAAGTTCTGGCGATGAGATCCGCCAGGCTATCGTTGATATTCATAGCGGCCGAAAATATATCTGCGAAACCATCAGGAATTGTATCGCCAATAACATGATCACCGAGGAAAATCCAATCCCTGCCTTTGAATCGCTTTCCAACCGGGAAATCCAGATCATTGATTTTGTGAAAAAAGGATTTTCTTCAAAGGAGATTTCTGAAAGTATGGGGATTTCATTCAAGACTGTAGAAGCGCACCGTTATAACATCCTAAAGAAACTAAAGCTAAAGAATACACCGGCTTTGATCAATTATATCAACCAGGCGGGATTTGAGTTTACAAGTGTGCGGGGAGTATCCTGATCTGCTTAAAGAGAAGAAGAACTGGCGTCGGTTAGCATAGTAAGATAAAGAAGGAGTTGCCTGATAAACCATTTTTTCCAGAATACAGGGTGAAAAAAAACCGTCCCGGAAGTTTTTTTCTGCCGGGGGATTTTTTGACGCTTGTCAGACACTTAAAGCTTCTGACATCTAGTAAGATAAATTTCCCGGGATACCATGGGAAAATCCTCGTTTAAGAAAGTTTTTTTCCTTTGCTATTGTCATTTTTCAGATAAATGGTCTATCCTGCCATCCTGGTTCGAATCAGGACACTATACCCAAAATGAAATTCAACTGACCAACCTCATGTTTACACCTGCCTGAGGTCAGTAACTATCGACGTTTGTGGTTATAGCTTTGCAAGCAGACATAAGTGGACACATTTCCGCTAAGGAATGTAGATTTTTTGTTTAATGGTTCCCCGGTTTTTACCGGGGTTTTTTTATGTGACTAAAGTCACAATCAACAGCACTAAAACTAATCTAAAACATATTTTTTTTGACAAAAGTCATAAAATCTGCCTGTGATTATCTCTAGCTTGCCACCTGAATTTATTTGATATGAATGACTCTACTTTTTTAGCGGCACTCGGACAGAAGATCCGGTTGATCCGCCTCAGCAAAAAGATCACGCAACACCAGTTGGCCAGGCTTTGCAATTTCGAAAAAGCAAGTATGTCGCGTATCGAATCCGGTAAAACCAATGTGACTGTGCTTACACTTAGAAAGATCAGTAACGCGCTGGAAACCGATATGGCCGATTTTTTTACAGGAGGACTGGCAAGTGAGTCGATCCCAATGACCCCCCAGGTGAAGAGTATGGATCTTGCTGTGCAGCAAGAATCCCTGGTACAACGCGCTTCCTTATAGAAAGCGCGTTAATATTTTATTGTTTCTGATAACGACCACTAATCGATTTGATGACAATCCGGTACATGGTAGACTTTATCCGTGCACTGTCGTCGAGTTCAGTGGTCACTTCATGTTCGAAGGAGTGAATCATATTGTTGGTCATCAGGGGGAATACTTTATTGAACAGGATCTCCCTGGCTTTTTCAGCTTCTTTTCCTTTTAGCTCTTCAAATTCTCCCTGGATCACTACACCCTGCCAGTCGTGCATTCCGGTCATCACGTCCGTTTCAAAACAAACCTTGGGATTTTTCCGAAGGATGTCCAGTTTGGTACCTTCATTCGTTTGCCCATAGATGTATTTTCCATCGTAAGCAAAAGTTACAGGCACGATATACGGCTGGTCGCCATCGGCACCGGCAAGCCGGCCATAAGCCTGGCCGTGCAGAAGTTTATCAATGTTTTCGCGTGACAACTCTCCGCGATTCTGAGTTCCAGGCTCTCCTTTGACTATATGTTTCATAGAAAATAATTCTTTCGCATGGCTTGTTTCATGAAAGCCATCAGTTATCCTTTCTCACGAATCAACCAGGTCAGTATTCTTATGCTCCTAATGCTACTGCAACACAACTGATCACAATACCCAGGTCGATTAGCAAGCTAAGGAAAAAAACCGGGATCGTAACCCTGGTGGGCATCGCAGCGAGATTCGTTACCAGGCACATACCCATCGCAGCGATGATCAGTGGCCAATAAATAAAATTATTCCCAGTCGATACAACTACCAACAATACAAGTGGTGTAATAAAACAACCGTGCCCGGTCAGGATACCAGCCAGCCATCCGAGTCGGTTTTTTTCCTGTCCTTCACACCAGCTGAAAAAACGCTGTACCAGGGTAGATTTCCTTACGGTCGCATCAAACTGAATTCCGTGAATCGCTCTTTGTATAGTTCCCATTTTGATTTTTTTAGGATACAAAATTGCGACAGCCGGTTGGCCAGTCCGATGATGCAGATCATATTAATGCTGATTTTGATTAGTGATTGCCTGATGAAGGTCAGGTAAATGCGGAACCAGCCGTTTAACAAGGCTATTCTTCCATGGCTTTTTTTACTTCCTGCAGCGATATACCCAAAGTTTTTTTACAAACGGCGTCAAGCAAATCTTCACTGCCAGTAAGATGAAACACACTGTGATAGTGGAATATGGATTGACCCGGTGCCAGGAATGCGGCGGGCGAAACGGATTCAAGTTCATAAAAAGGGCCGAGCAATCTTCCATCTTCGAGCGGACCGTCGTTATATGCATTTACGGCATCACCACTGAATGCTGGTTTCTCTGTAGTCCATTCCATATTTAAGTAGGGCGCGGCCGGGTGAATATCGAAAACGGTTAAAGTAAGCGTTTGTTTATTTGGGTCGTAGCTGCCTGCAATACTACTAGCCGCGCCAGGAGGTATTCCTATCTTGCTTCGTTTCTTTCCATCGGCTTTAAAAAGCAAAACACCGTCAAGGAATTTTAATCGTGAGGCCGGAATCTTTCCAAAATAACTGGTGTTGATAACGCCGGCGCTGTCTCCCTGGAATGGGATGATGACTGTGGATTTTGCCGAAGGCATAAACATATCGAGAATCCAGATGCAGGGTGCCCCGGTGGAGTCGTTCCATGCAAGGGAACCGGTATTGGTCAGTTTGTTTTTCGTCATGTACCCCACTGCCCTGATCTCGTCGCTATAACCTGCGCCGATCAGTCGTTCGATGGAGGGCTTATCCAACGCTATTATCTCACGCTCAACCGATGCAAAAAGTTCTGTACCCGAATAATTGGCCAGTTTCATATCTTTTTGCATCAGTGCATTAGTGTCGGTTGCAAAAACAAGTTTCCAGGGTTCCGTGTCAAAGGCGGCGGGTATCTTCCAGTTTGCGAAATCCATCACAAATCCTTTAGGGAAGAAAAGAGAGAACGGCCCACCTTCAGGACCAAGCCAGATCCTGTTTTCACCACCATATGCATTCATGTGC
>JAEYOL010000293.1 GCA_023411775.1 Bacteroidota bacterium
ATTTCATATTGTTTAACTAAGCTGGGTGAGCTCAGATTCTCAACATTTAGTACCAGCAGTTCATTTTTGGCCGGACCGCAATTCGTCCCTTCCCTCAATGTAACATAGGCGTATTTGTCGTCGGCGATTACAGGGTCGCAGGCGCGGGCATGACTAAACTCTCCAAGCTGTTTCGGCAATCCGGGGTTTGAGATGTCAAAGATGTACAGACCATTCATTGAACCCAAAAACAAAGTGTTTTTGAAAGGGTAAATAGTCTCAATATCAAAGCCAGCAAAAATATTGTCCTTCCTGACAGGGCTGCTGGCATTGCTGACAGAAAAAACATTCATTGAGTGATTATCGACGGTATAGAGATAATCATTCACAATCGTGAACCTCGCCATAGAGCCACCCATACCCACCGGGGAAACCGATTTGCTGGAGTTAGTTGCAGCCGCTAAAAAGAAAACATCACCGCGTTCTGCAAAAATGTTCATCTCGCCTTTACAACTGATTTCAACGACAGTATCTTTCCGGATCCAGTCCACAACAACTTGTCCGTTACGATAGGTTGAAAAGCCACCCATCCATTTTCTCTCCATGAACACATCGTCCAGCTTTTTCAAAAGTTTTACATCCCTGGGATCGCTGATATCCAGCGCAACAAAGTCGCCATACATATCAGCGTAGAGCACATCTCCTTTCACAGCTAAATCCACATTACCCGGTATATCAATGAAACTGATATTCTTTGGACTGGATGGATTGGCATTATCAATCACATGTATCCCCTTGTCGACCTCATTTAGAAAAATATACTTTCCATAGATGTATATCTTACCGGTTTTTTCCATAGCCTTCGGTTCATTGCTTTTAATACTGGCAATCACTTCAGCCTGGGATTTATAAACCGGGACAAAGTATGTGTACGAATGTGTCTTCTTACAATGATCCTTTACACAGGCGGTCGTGGCAAAGACAACGGCAGATAATAAAACAATGATGATTCTGGCTGTTACAGTTAGTCGTGTGGTCATAACGCGTGATTTGAATACCCTGACAACTACCTGTCCACTAACGTTGCCCCGCCTTACTTCTTTTTAGAAAAAAACAATTTCCCCCTGATGCCGCCATACAAAAGATATTGCCTTTTAGTATATGGATCATCTACGAGTTTGGTCATCGCCATCGATATCTCGGGTCCGACAGACCACTGCAGACGTTTTCCTTTGTCGAAACGAAAATCAATACCTGTATGAAGATTAAACTGGAATTTATTATACGCGTTTTTGTCTTTATAATAAATGCCACCAGCTACTGAGTCATACAATACCGCATTTGTCGCGAAGAGGTACACCGGCGCCACACCCAGCTTCCAGTCAATTGGTAACTTCTCCCCCTTATTCAGCTGTAAATGATATGTCAGTGGCAGGTGAACGAAATGGTAACGGTTTGTATGATTTTTCTGATAAGTACCCTGGTAGGCAGCATTGACACGCACTGACTGTGAAAACGAGTTATTAATAACCAGTGTTGTCGGGCTATAGGTCCCGATTTTTACATGTGTCGTCATATACGCGTATTGCGCTCCAAAAGATACGCGGCTCCTTTTCGACAATTCCTTTTCTGCTACCGGCCCGATCTTAAACCCGAGACCTGCATTCGTGGGCGAAGGCGGTTGTGGGGGGAAATAGGCCGTACCACCCGGGAAACCCTGCACCGGGGGCCCACTAACCAAAAAAGCATCAAGGCTTTTTTGCGAATCCCCAAACGATAATGCGGAATTAGAGCCATTCACGGCACCTACAGAAAAATCCAATCCCCACTTCAATTTGGAGCGCTTCGCCGTTTTTGACACATCAACTTTGGACTGATCCAACTCTTCCTCTGGTTCTGTTGACTTAGCCTTATCAGACTGGGCTGTACTATCCGAATCTTGTTTTGCTAAAGCATCAACCGCGTCGTTTTCAACCGGATTCTCCACTTGGGCGATCTCCGTTTTTTCTTCAACAACCTTTTCGTCCAGGATTTTATTTTCATTCAATTCAGTCGCCGGCGCTTTCCCGGTTGTCTTTTTCTGATCGTTTGGTTTTCCAGTCCTGGTGATAGTTGTGGAAGGCCTTGTACTGACGATATCCCTTTTTAACTTATTCACCGGCTTTTTGGCTACTGTCCCCGATGATACGGGTGTAGGGGCTTTACCTTCTTCGAAAGCATTCTCCCCGCCTTTTAGATCACGCTCCCCGGCATTCGTTATTATGTTTTTTGGTTGACCAGTCCTGGTTTCGGATAAAGATCTATTTTTCTCACCGGTGGTTGGTTGTGTTATCAGCTCAGTGGATTGAGTTGATGGAACGGCGGAACTTGTTTTTTTAGAAAGTGTAGAGTTTTGTTCAGCAATACCAGATTTTGATTGATTGGATAAAAAATAATAACCTGAAAACCCGGCGAGGCCCAGGCCTGCCAGAAGAAAAACAAAAAACACCACGATCCGCCTTTTTCTTTTTTTCTCCAGGCTGTGTGCTACAGCACCCCATACGGCGTCGGATGGTCGAAGCCGGAACTCCTCCATCCTTTGCTGTACTTTCTTTTCAAATTCATTTTCCTGCATACTTTTCCTTTTTCTTTTCTGACATATATTTTTCAATCCACGTGATAAGCAGGTTACGTGCACGGGAATATTGCGAACGGGAGGTACCGTCGTTGATTCCTAACATTTCACCGATTTCTACGTGGGAGAAGCCTTCTACTGCATGAAGGTTGAAAATGACCTGGTAGCCCTGGGGCAACTGGCGGATCAGGTCCGCGATCTCCTTGGTCTGGAGTCTAACAGCCGGGTCATTATCGGCTACAGGGTGCAAATATTGTTCGGTAAAGAACATCTCTTCCTGATACTTGCGATTCCTTTTTAAATAGTTCAAAGCAGTGTTCACCATAATCCTCCGGATCCAGGCGCCTAGTTCACCCTCCTGTTTGTATTGCTTCAGGTGATGAAAAACTTTTATAAAACCTTCCTGCAATACATCCTCCGCGTCACGGATCGAACGGGTATAGCGATAACACACCCCCAGCATTATTTCGGCAAAATGCTCATACAATTCCCGCTGTGCCTGCGGTTTACCCTTCAGGCATTCTTTTACCAATCGCTGGTGATCCATATAGTTCAGGTACTAAGCTGACAATTGCTGCAATAGAATCGTTGCACCCCGGTATTAATAACTCAGTAAAACGAAAAAAGCCGTTCCATGACGGAAACGGCAATGCAGGTTAACATCTTAATTTATACGACTTTAAAGTCCACTTTTGTATCGCCCCAAAGCAGTGTCACAGTTCCGTTCTTATCGATATTAAATGTCATCTTTTCAGCAAACTGTGCCGCTTTGGAAGGTTTTACCTTTACCCGTAGCGCATCTTCCGATTCTTTATAACTGTAAGCTCCCCACTGGTTTGCGTTTTTATTGAAAATTATCGTCCATTCGCCATCGCCCGCAATGGTAAACAATGAGTATTTCCCTGCTGGCAGGTCTTTTCCCTCCACTTTAACAGATTTGCTCACATCGAAGGTAGTGGCTTCATTGGCACCGGTACGCCAAACTTTGCCGGGCATGGGCTCCAGGTCTTTACCAATAGTGCGACCTTTTACCGAAGGCTGGCCATAGTCGATTGTAACAACAGCACCACTGGTCAGGGTTTCTTTGGCCTGTACCGGTGGACTTGGGCGTTTTGATTTGTCATCCTGGCCACAGGCAAAAAGCATCGTTGTAAGCGATACTGCAAGAAGCAATACAGATTTCATCGTTGAATGATTTAAGGTTTGTTTGATAATTGATTGTACGACCACCAGGCTGATGGTAACGTGCCCTGAAGCTACAAATAACCTGCCAGACGGACCTTATAAAATGATCAGCGGTTGCCAGCCGTCAAAATTTTAAGGTTGTTCAATCCCTGTTCCATTCGGATACCATAATTTTTTTCAAACAGCAGGCTTGAAAATTTTTCCCAGGGATACCACTTCAACTTAAAATCCATATACCATTGCAGTGTTGTCGAATCCGTGCCGCGGTGCGTTATGAATTTCCAACCCGAGACAACAGTCTTAAACCCTGCTTTGTCCATGCTGGCTATCAATTCCTCATCTTTTTTTGCCAGCCATCGGATCTGCATCCCATCCACATCCATTCCTGAAGGAGCACCAGCACTGTCATAATCGATCACACCGGTCCCGGCCTTAGACTGGAAAAACGGATTCCATTCAGTCCAGCGGTGAATGTTTGCAATAAATGGTCTAACAGAATCAGTAGTCACACCCATATTCGTAGCCCTTGAGATCCGAACATTGGAGGGTATCAGTAATGACATACCCGTCACCACTACAAACAAAAGCACCACACTAATAACCAGGAGCCTGATCAGTTTCATCCTTATAATTTTGAAAACTTTTTATTACTAACAACTTTCACTTAAAATAGATTATTCCCATTTTATCACCCGCACAAGGATTGCATATACAATGACCGTCCAGATACCCAGCATACCGATCTCTTTCCATGTATCACTTAAATGAAGACCTTCAAACGAGATCTTACGCATGGCATTATTAAACTGCGTCAGTGGGAGGAAATAGCATATCTCCTGCAGCCATTTAGGGAAAACGGTGATTGGAAAAAATGTTCCGGACAAAAGCATTTGAGGAAATCCAAACAAATTTATTAATAGCGGTATTACCGCGTCGCTTTTCGCCAGGCTGCTAAAGATCAACCCTACTCCCATAAGCAGGAAAAGCAGGACCACTGAGAGAACCAGCATCTCCACGAAAGTGAGAAACCCATGCTGCAGGGTGAAGTTGAGAAAGAAATAGCCAAATAGTATCAATACAACCACGTTTACCAGCTGAAAAAACAACCGGCTCATCCCTATTCCGATCAAAATATTGATACGCTTCACGGGAGAGGCATAAAATCTTTTCAGTACCAACTGTTCGCGCAGGGTAAAAAAAGTAAAGGCAATACCAAATAAAGTGGCAAACAATATGGAAAATCCCACCTGGCCCGGCAACACAAAATCAATTTGCCTGTATTTCTGCCCTTCGATGATCTCGGGCTGGATAATAAATTGCTTCGCCGAAGGTGCTATGCCGGCCAGTTCTATTTTATTCACGAGGTTGTCGAGCGATTGCAGGAAAAGATAAAGAGACGTGCCGCTTGCTGAACTCGACTGCAGATGCACCAGGAACTTTCTTTTCTGTGTATCGGGTATTGGTTGGATAAATAAAATGCCAGTTAATTTTCCTTTGGCCAGTTCATCCCGCATTGCTGCTGTATCCGTATAATTCGCAAGCTTAACATACTTGTTGGCTTTCAGGCTGTCGAAGATGGCATTGCTGGTGTCAGATCCCGGTCGTACCGCGATCTTTTGGGTGGGCACGCCACTGTTTCCAAATGCCCCGAAGATCAGAATAAAAATTATCGGGAACAGCAAACTGAAAACGATCGATACTGGCTGGGCGAATATGGCTTTAAAGCTTCCCCTGGTGATGGCCCAGAGCGCTCTTGCCTGGCTATACGGTTTTGGCATTTAAAAAAGTTGGTGAGCAAAAGTAAGTTTCCTATTCCAACCCTGATCCTTTCTAATCAGCTACAGCTATTCAAAAATGGGTTATATTAAATCATCGTATAAAAAACTCAAAGGGCAAACGCGTTTGAACCGAGTTGCTCATTTCACGTACCCGCTTTATTTCCTGGTAGATTTTGTAGTTGTCTTCACCCATTTCCTTTTTGATTTTATCTGTATAACTCATGGGATCGTCCTTACCAAAGATCTTCTCGAATATACTTTCCGGTTCGGGATATTCTCTCACACTGTAATCGGTCAGCCCTGCTTTTGCAGCAGCTGCAATGATGGCATCTTCGATCCCTCCAAAACGGTCGATCAAACCAATGTCTTTAGCCTTCAAACCGGTCCACACGCGGCCCTGGGCAATACTGTCGATATACGTGGTATCCCTTTTTCGGCCTTCAGCCACGCGTTGTTTAAATGTAGTATAGATCATATCTACGCTCGCCTGCACCATTTTCTTCTCGGGTTCGCTCAGGGGTCGATAAATTGCGCCGGCATCAGCATGAGGTGCAGTTTTTACACCGTCGAAAGTTATGCCCAGCTTGTTCTTGAAAAATGATTGCATGTTGGGAATGATCCCGAAGACACCAATGGATCCGGTAATGGTTGTTGGCAATGCAAAAATACTGTCTGCCGCGCAGGCAATATAATAACCACCTGAGGCGGCTACATCACCAAAACTAACGATCACGGGCTTCTCCTGTTTGGCCAGCGCCAACTCTCGCCAGATCGCTTCACTCGCCATCGCGCTGCCACCTCCGGAGTTTACCCGTAGTACAATTGCCTTTATCGATCTGTCGAGACGGGCTTTTCGTAAAAGGTTGCGATAGGTTTCACCGCCGATACCTTCCTCCGCCTTCCCATCCACAATATTTCCTTCGGCATAAATGAGGGCAATCTTGTCACCACTACTTTTGCGGATATTCGATGCAGCGTAATAAGTATTGATCGTTGTAAAATTGATCCGGTCGTACTTGCCGATCCCCAGGTTTGCTTTTATCTCATCCTTTAGTTCATCGTCGTACTTCACGCCGTCGACCAGGCCATGTGTCACCGCGTCATTCGCAGTCTGGATCGCGGCCTCATTGGCCAGCTGGTGCAGGCTGGCTGTATCTTTCTTTCTTGCCGCCGCGGTCTTGACCAGGAAGTCGCTATACAGATCGTTGAGCCAGACAGATGTCTGGAGTTCATTCTCTGGCGTCATCTCTGCTGCGCGAAAGGGCTCCGTAGCGCTTTTGAACTTACCTGCATAAAAAATCTGTGGTTCGATATCCAGCTTGTCCAAAGTGCCTTTTACAAAAGCGAGTTCGACACTATAGCCATCCCATTCCAGGTAACCCTGTGGACTTACATAAATCTTATCCGCGATATTCGCTACGCTGTAGGCCGACTGCGTCATGATATCCCCGTGTGCCAGAACAAATTTGCCGCCCGATTTGAAATCACTCAGGGCATTCCTGATCTCATCGTTGGCAGCGAAGCCATTCGGGTT
>JAEYOL010000036.1 GCA_023411775.1 Bacteroidota bacterium
ACAAAGGGTGTGAAGGGAAGTTGAAAAAAAGAATGGATGGTAACGCCGCCGGCATTGATTGCCGCCACACCCGTGGGCGCAACGACGGCCAGTTGTTTGGGGCAATGATCACGGATATATTTTAAAAAAGTTGTTTTACCCGTACCGGCTTTTCCTGTAAGAAAAATATTACGCGAACTCCTGTTAACCAGTTGCACCGCCAGATTGAACATTATATTTTCCGAATTATCTACTTCCACCACCTGATTTTTATTTAGCCACGAATTGCACGAATCACACGAATAGATCTACTATTAACCTACGACCCTTCTATATGACAGTTTGCTTTTTCCAAAATTAACGATTACTCCCACCTTATTTCCCGACGCTTTCAGGTAGTTCAGTGTTTGTGCCAACGTCTCCTCCCTGATGCCGTCAATATGTGATTTAACTTCAACAATTATTTTTCCATAAACTTTAAAGTCAACAAAAAAACTACGTTGCATTCGACTCCCCTTATAAAATACAGGTAATTCTTTTTCACGTACATATAAAATCCCTCTTTCCTTAAACTCTATCTCCATGGCATCTTTGTATATAATTTCCAGGAATCCATATCCAAGTGTATTATACACCTCCATGCAGGTGCCGATTATTTCATATACCTCTTCCTTATAGATCAAGTCTCCCATAAAAAACTGTATTAAGAAACCACGAATCGACATTATCACGAAGAAGAGTCGAAAATTTCATTGAATCGCCAAACCCCATTCGTGCAATTCGTGCAATTCGTGCAATTCGTGGCTTAAAACCTAGGCGTTGACGGGTTTGGAGAGTAAAAGGAGTTCGTTGGCATAGATCTCGGTGACCTGTTTTTTGTTACCGTCCTTGTCGTTGTAGCTGCGGTTGACAAGTTTTCCCTCGATGGCGACTTCCTTTCCTTTGTCGAGATACTTCGCGGCAATATCTGCCACCTTACCCCAGGCTACTACCCTGTGCCACTGCGTTTCGGTGACTTTCTCACCTTTGGCGTTCTGGTAACTTTCGTTCGTGGCGACATTAAAATTTGCTACCTTTTTGCCGCTCTCAAGGGTTTTTACTTCCGGCGCATTGCCGAGATACCCGATCAGTTGAACTTTGTTTTTTAAAGCGTTCATAACTCACAATTTGTGTCCCGGCGCGGCGGGACGGTTAAATTAAATTTTCTGCATCATGCAGTTTTGATCAAATTGACGAAACAAAGCCTTAAATACCCCGTTGCGATAACCGGATTTGCGACGTTTTTTTCTGATCGTTATCGTGGAAACAACGATTCCCCACTTTGAGGCGGGTCTGGTTTTTGTACCCTTACCCTGTCAACCTTTATGTTCATACCTAAATCTTATTTTATGGGAAAACTTGATGGAAAAACTGTGGCAATACTCACCGAAAATGGGTTCGAAGAAGTGGAATTGACCAGTCCAAAAGAAGCATTGGAAAAAGCAGGCGCTAAGGTGCATATCATTTCACCCCAAAAGGAAAAGGTAAAGGGATGGAATCATGATCACTGGAGCATTGAGCTGCCTGTAGATAAACATATATCCAAAGCAAAATTTGATGATTACGACGGGCTGGTGCTACCGGGTGGTGTACTCAATCCCGACAAGCTGCGCGGTGATAAGGATAGTGTGGCGTTTGCGCAACAGTTTCTCGATGCGGGCAAACCGCTGGCAGCTATTTGTCATGGTCCCCAATTACTAATTGAAACAAAACAGCTCGCAGGAAGAACTATGACCTCCTACTCATCTGTAAAAACCGATTTGGAAAATGCTGGGGCCAACTGGGTAGACCGCGAAGTGGTGGTGGATAATGGTCTTGTCACCAGCCGGAGCCCGGAAGACCTGGAAGCATTTAATAAGAAAATTGTGGAAGAGATGGCTGAAGGTGTTCACACGCCGGCGCCTACGCATTAAAATTCATGGACAGGAATCCAGTCTTTAAATAAGGCAATAAAAAACCCCAACAGTATTGCTGGGGTTTTTTGTGGTGTGGGGCGGGATCGAACCGCCGACACAAGGATTTTCAGTCCTTTGCTCTACCGACTGAGCTACCGCACCATCCGCTTTATCGGGGCAGCAAAAATAGCTGTTTTAGCTCAATTTGGTAAAGTTTTTAGAGAAAACTATTTCTTCTTGCGGGGGGCCGCTTTGCGGGCGGTTTTTTTGGCTGCCTTTTTAAGAGCTGCTCTTTTCACCGCTTTCTTTACGGTTTTCTTAGCTGCTTTTTTCGGGGCAGCTTTTTTGGCTGTCTTTTTAGCGGCTTTCTTTTTTGCTTTTGCCGTGGTTTCGGCGCCGCTTTTCTTTTTCAGGTCGGCCCGGTGTGCTCTTTCAAAGGTCTGGATGTCTTTAAACCGCCCACTTGCATCGCGAACAGCATACAGTTTCTTGCCGGCAGAACTCCGGTGAGTTGTACGTCTTGCTTTTGCCATGATTCAGCTTTTTAGGTTAGTAAATCGTTTCCCTAATTTACGATTTACATCCCGTATTCACTCAAAAACTTGATGCGCATGATCTTCAACTGCTCCCAGTTGAAATTATATTCTGCAAGTTCTTCCTGCGCTACCTGCAATGAAGAGGTGTCACATCCTTTGAAATACTCAATGATCTCATCCTGGTCGTCTTCATCAAGCATTTCATCAATGGCGTAGTCGAGGTTTAATTTTGTGCCACTGGCTGCAATGGTCTCCATCTCCTCCAGCATCTCATCCATACGCCAGCCTTTATTTTTCGCAATGGTCTCCAGTGATATTTTCTTGTCGGTGTTTTGGATGATATAAACTTTATTCCCGCTTTTGTTGACCACACTTTTCATCACAAAATCGTCGGGCTTCTCTATCTGGTTGTCCTCAACATATTTTGCGATCATTTCCACAAACGGTTTTCCATAACGGATCGCTTTACCCTTACTCACACCCTGGCATTTTTCAAGCTCGGTGATGGTGGTCGGATACATAGTGGCCATGTCCTGCAACGAGGTTTCCAGGAATATCACAAATGGAGGAAGGCTCTTCTTCCTGGCTTCTACCTGGCGCAATTCCTTCAGCATTTCAAATAAACGCTGGTCAGTTGCCGCGCCTTCGGAAACTTCCACACCTTCCTCATCATCGGCATTGGCATCGTCGTAAAGGTGGTTGAGAATAACCTTGAACGATTGAGGCTTTTTCAAAAATGCTTCCGCCTTTTTGGTAAACTTTAAAACGCCATATTCTTCAATATCCTTGGTAAGTAGGCCTTCAAGGATCAGCTGGCGGATCAGGGAATTCCAAAACAGGCTGTCCTTTTCATTGCCCGATGCGAAAATATCCAGACCCTCATGCCGGAACATCTTGATCTGCGGTGTTAGCTTACCCATTAATATTTGTACAATATACTCTGTCGCAAACCGCTCATCCAGGGTTTTGACCGCCTTCAATGCAATGACTGCCTCGTCTTTGGCCTCAACCTTTTCTTTTGGATGCTTGCAGTTATCGCATTGCCCGCAATTCTCTTTGCCATAGTCCTCACCAAAATAACTCATCAGCACCTTGCGGCGGCAAACGCCACTTTCCGCATAAGCTACGGTTTCGTTGATCAGCTGCGCGCCCACTTCTCTTTCACTCAATGGCTTGTCGCGCATCAGGTGTTCAAGCTTGCTTACATCTTTATGGGAATAATAAAGAATACACTTGCCTTCCAGTCCATCGCGGCCGGCACGACCGGTTTCCTGGTAATAATTTTCTATCGACTTGGGAATGTTATAGTGAATAACGAACCGGATATCTGGTTTGTCGATACCCATTCCAAAAGCAATGGTAGCGCAGATCACCTGCACATCCTCGCTGAGAAACTGGTCCTGTCTTTCAGATCGTGTTTTGCTGTCGAGCCCCGCATGATAGGCCACGGCTTTTATGCCATTTGCCACCAGGAGGTTTGCCAGTTCTTCGGTTGTTTTGCGATTGAGCGTATAAATAATACCGCTTTTTCCCTTCATCCCTTTGATAAAACGCACGATACTTTCATCCGTTTGATTTTTTTTGATCTTGGGAAGGATCTCGTAATAAAGATTGGCGCGGTTGAATGAAGAGATAAAAATATTTGGATCATGAAGATCCAGGTTCTTTACGATATCGCTCTGTACCTTAGGCGTTGCGGTAGCAGTAAGTGCAATCACCGGAACGTCGGGGTTTATCTGGATCATCATCTCGCGAAGACGACGATATTCCGGCCTGAAATCATGTCCCCACTCGGAAATACAGTGCGCTTCGTCTACGGCGAAAAAGGAAATAGACAGGTCGGAAAAGAATTCAAGGTTTTCCTGCTTGGTAAGTGTTTCCGGCGCTACGTACAGCATTTTTGTTTTACCCGTCAGCAGGTCATCGTGTACTTCTTTAATCTCGCGTTTGGTAAGGGTGGAATTGAGAAAATGGGCTACTTCGTCGTTACTGCTATAACCCCGCACCAGGTCAACCTGGTTTTTCATAAGCGCGATCAGCGGCGATACGATAATGGCTACGCCATCGCTCACCATAGCCGGCAACTGGTAGCATAAGCTTTTGCCACCACCGGTGGGCATGATCACAAATGTATCGTGTCCGGCGAGCAGTGACTCGATCACTTTTTCCTGGGTGCCTTTGAATTTATCGAAACCAAAATATTCCTGGAGAGCTTTGTGCAGGTCAAATTTCTTTTTGGCGGGTTTTGCTTCTTTAGGTTTTACCGTCTTACCGGAAATTAATGCGGCAGTCTTAGTTGCGGTTTTCTTTGATGTTGGTGTTGCCATTATTCTGTTATTTCCATCGCAGTTTTCGAAAAAATGCTGGTACTTAAGATACTGTTTTTTTGCCCGATGTGGGCAGGGTTTTATTCACATGTGGCAAACGTCAGGATCTCTAAGTGTTTTCACTGAATTTTGGATAAGTTTGCCTCTAAAGCGGCTTTCAGCGTTTTAATGGACGGCGAATTTACAAAATACACACCGCATATTTTGGTGTAAAACCGTTAAAGTTGACCTATCATAAATACACAAACGTATGTTCCAGCAAACCTCTAATTTTGCCGCTTTCAAACTATGCCTGATTCTATCAAACAGATTGCCTTGCGCACGATTGACCTGGAAGCGGAATCAATTTCGGGACTAAAGGCATTCGTCAACGAAGAGTTTGAGAAAGCCGTGGAGGCTATTGCAGCCTGCCGGGGGAGACTGGTGATAAGTGGCATCGGTAAAAGCGCTGTGATCGCTCAGAAAATTGTCGCCACGCTTAATTCCACCGGCACTCCTTCCATATTTATGCATGCGGCCGATGCTATTCACGGCGACCTGGGGATCATCCAGCAGGAAGATGTCGTATTAATCATCAGCAAAAGCGGTGAAAGTCCCGAAATAAAGGTGCTGGTTCCTTTAATAAAAAACTTCAACAATGTGTTGATTGGAATGGTCGGCAATACCGAATCCTTCCTGGCCCGGCAATCGAACATTATACTCAATACAACTGTTGAACAGGAGGCCTGCCCCAATAACCTGGCGCCAACTACCAGCACCACTGCACAGTTGGTGATGGGAGATGCGCTGGCGGTTTGCCTGATGGAAATGAAAGGATTCCGGAGCGAGGATTTTGCAAAATTTCATCCCGGTGGTATGTTGGGGAAAAAGCTTTACCTGCGGGTATCAGATCTTTCGGCAGCTAATGAAAAACCGAAAGTACTTCCCGGTCAATCGCTGAAGGAAGTGATTGTGGAGATGACGAAAAAAAGGCTGGGTGTTACTGCCGTTGTAGATGAAGAAGATAATTTACTGGGCATTATTACCGATGGTGATCTTCGTAGAATGTTGAATAAAAGCATCGAGATAGATGAAATACGGGCTGAAGATATCATGACAAAAAGCCCCAAAACCATTGCCCCTGATGAGTTGGCTGTAGAAGCCCTGAATCTCCTGCGTAAATACGAGATCACGCAGCTGTTTGTAATGAATGAAGGCAAATATTTTGGCGTAATACATTTGCATGATCTATTAAAGGAGGGCTTTATTTAAAGTGCCTGCAAAGAAATTTAAATGGCAGATTAAATGTCCGCCACGAGCGGCAGAGGCTTATGAATAAAAATCACTATGTAGCAATTATGGCCGGAGGCATTGGGAGTCGTTTTTGGCCGATGAGCCGGACCGCACTTCCTAAACAATTCCTGGATATCCTGGGTACCGGCAAAACACTGATCCAGGATACTTTCGAACGCTACAGCAAACTGGTGCCGGAAGAAAATATTTGTATCATCACATCCAAAGAATATGTGCAAACGGTCAGACAGCAATTGAAAAGCCTGCCTGAGGAAAATATCCTGGCTGAACCTTCACGCAAGAATACAGCAACCTGTATTGCCTATATCGCTTTCAAACTGCTGCAAAAAAATCCGGATGCAGTGATGATGGCGGCACCTGCTGATAATCATATTCCCGATATTGACGCATTCCTGGTGACCGCAAAAAAAGCGCTGGAGTTTGTCGACAGTATCAACGCCCTCGTGACCATTGGCATCAAGCCCACTTCTCCCAATACAGGATATGGTTATATACAGCATGAAAGTCCCGAAGCGGCACCAGGCGTGTATGAGGTGAAGACATTTACCGAAAAACCCAATCTCGAACTTGCCGAGACATTCCTGGCCAGTGGAGATTTTCTTTGGAACGCTGGCATCTTTACCTGGAAGGTGAAAAATATACTGGCGGCATTTGAAAAGTACCTGCCCGAGATCTACGAAGTTTTTTATGCGGAAAAAGATAAGTTCAATACTGAAGAAGAAGCTGAAGCCCTGGAGATCATTTACCCGCAATGCACGAATATCTCCATCGATTTCGGCATCATGGAAAAAGCTGACAATGTATTCGTGATCCCTGCCAGTTTTGCCTGGAGCGATTTGGGAACCTGGAACAGCGCCTGGGAAAATACAGAAAAGGATGAGCACCAAAATGCCGTTGCCGGTAATAATGTGGTGATAGTAGAGGCCAACAACTGCATGGTGCATGTGCCGAACAATAAACTGGTGATGTTGCAGGGGCTTGAGGACTACATTATAGTAGACACCAAGGATGTGCTGCTCATCTGCAAACGCGATAAGGAACAGGAAATAAAAGACTTCGTGGCAGAAATAAAACGAAATAAAGGGGAGAAATACCTTTGATGATTTGAAAGGAGGATTTAGTTTGCGGCTGATCAGATTTCATTTGCTATAAATGTTATTGCCATGCCAGGATCTAAGCCGCCTGTCTTTTCCAAACTTTCAAACATTTTTCATGCCTCCCTATCCCATTAACAGCATCCTGTTTCTCGATATAGAAACAGTCCCGCAGTATCCATCTTTCCAGGATGTACCTGAAGCCTGGAAGACACTTTGGTCGGTGAAAGCCGGCTACCTCATGCGAAACAAGGAAGAAGAAACAGTGGAAACCATCTATCCCCGCGCCGGGATCTATGCCGAGTTCGGAAAGATCGTCTGCATCAGTTGCGGGTTTATCTCCGGGACGGCTGAGCAAAGAAAATTAACCCTTAAATCTTTTGCCGGCGACAATGAAGAATTGCTATTGCATGAGTTTGCGATGATGCTTGCAAAATGGTCTGGCGCCGAACAACGGCTGCTCTGTGGACATAACGCAAAAGAATTTGATTTCCCCTATCTCTGCCGGCGGATGATCGTCAACCGGGTTCCAATTCCTTCCATCCTCGATATGTCGGGAAAGAAACCGTGGGAAGTAAACCATCTTGATACCATGGAGCTTTGGAAATTTGGGGACTACAAAAATTTCACTTCGCTCAACCTGCTTGCACATGCCCTGGGTATCGACACCCCAAAAGATGATATTGATGGCAGCATCGTGTGGGAAGTGTATTGGAAAGAAAAGAACCTGCAAAGGATCATCACTTATTGTCAAAAGGATGTGGTGACGGTAGCACAGATCATGTTACGCATGATGGGTGAACCACTGATAAAGCCGGAAAATATCGAAGTGAGAAGCTGATACAGGTTAATTCGATAAAATAGAACTTTAGATATGACAAGAACAAATTATGCTTCGGGATCCAAATGGGAAGATATCGTAGGATATAGCCGTGCGGTGAAAGTCGGAAATATCATTGAAGTCACTGGAACAGTGGCCAGCGGGGAAGACGGACAGGTTGTAGGAGAAAATGATCCATACCAACAAACCCGTTTTATTTATCAAAAAATAGAAAAGGTGTTGGCACAAGCCGGTGCTTCGATAAAAGACGTGGTAAGGGTGAGAATGTTTGTGACAGACATTTCAAAATGGCAGGAGTATGGTCGTGCCCATAGTGAATTTTTCAAAGACATAAAGCCCTGCAACACGATGGTGGAAGTGAGTGCACTTATCGAGCCAGGCTACATGATCGAAATTGAAGCCAGCGCGATTATAACGGGATAAATCAAAACCGTATGGGACAGGCGCTTTGGCTATTGACCCTTGGCTTACAGGGATTGTCGCCGCTTTGCTCATAGGTATTGTGATCCCATACAAAACCGATCTCAGAGCTGCCGGCTGTATAGGAGTAAGCATTCTTACCCACCTGCGCATCATGTCCCACCCCGACACGCAACTTATTTTTATTGTTATCTCTCCCGGAAATATTAAACGATACCGTAAGCGCCACTGTATTCATATCCCGGAAGTTGACACTTCCACGGTACCACAAACCCACACTAACATTAACCTGGTTTTGAGTAACTTCCACACCGGCCTGGTAACTACTATTGTTGGCCTGCCTGTAACCCAGGCAGGCAAGACTGTAGGACCAGGTTTGCCCGGGGTTTGTATAGCTGTACATGATATTACCACTCCACCTCACAGGTAGCTGGCTCCTGATACTGTCCGAAGTGCCAGTCAGTGATTCATCCGGGCGATTAATATGATGACCACTTAAGCCCAGCAGCAGCCTGCTGTTATCAGTAAGGTTATAGTTAAAAAACATCCCTGCAGCAAAATCAGGATACAGTTTACCGCTGTTGATAGCTGGATCTGCAGATGAGATAGCACCGGGAATAACACCTCGAATATCAAGTTCATCCGCAAATACAAGCTTGTCGTAGTTGATCCTGGATTGTCCTAGGCCAAACTGAAGTCCGCCGGTCCAAAACCACCTGGGGTTACTACCATTTTCTGCGGCACTGGCCGTTCCCGCACAAATAGTATAGGAATATGAACCATAGATCCCGGTTTTCTTAAGATAACCTTCATCGCTGTTGGTAGCCAGCAGGCCGATGCCACTATTGATACCTGGGAGAAATTTGTCGACCGAAAAAGCCATGTAGTTCATTTGAGAAGGTAACGACCACCATTGACGACGATACAGCGCGCTTATCCGCAGATCGTAATCACCGGTGCCCGTTGCAGCCGGGTTAAGATTGATCGGTGCGAGATAAGCCTGTGAGTACACGGGATCCTGTGCCTGCACACCCTGGCAATGCAGCAATGCCACGATAACCAACACTGCAATATTTTTTAATAAATGCATTATTCTCATTGCACACTACTTGATCACTGTGATAAATCCGGCCTTTACCGGTATATTTTTTCCGGGATACAGCATGCCCTTCCATTCCGTGCCGTTAATAAATATTCCCTCGATATGCCAGCTATAAACATCCTGTTGCAAAGGCTTTCCATTTAATGTCCCATCCCAGGGTACATTGGGTGATCCATCGGCGTCAAGACTTGTTGTCTCGAATATTTTCTGACCCCAGGATGTATAGATCGTGAGCCGGTATTTTTTCAGCCCTTTTGCAAGCGGTAAAAATTTACGGACCGACTGGTTACTGCAGCCGGGACAGATCGCATTTGGAACCTGGATATATCCGGGAACATATAATACTGTGACATTTACTGAGTCTGCCGCGGTGCACCCTGCTTCCAAATCTGCTACCACCAGTTTCACGTTAAAAGTACCCGTATCGCCGTACTGGTAAGTAACCTGTTGTCCATTCCTTGTTTGCATGGATCTGTCACCCATGGACCAGGTATATTTCATATTAGGCATTGAAGGATTCAGGTCGCGGAAACTAAACTCATAGTTCGGCTGCTGCTGTACAAGGGCCGGACTGACTTCGATATTCGGCACAGGAATACTGTTGAGTGTCACTGTTCCCGATGTCACCCCCGCTCCGCAACTCTGGCCGTTATCTACTTCCAGCCGAATATCAAATTGTTCAGGTAAAGTGCCCGGGCCAGCCTGGAAATGCCAGTTTAATGAATTGCTATTGCCCGCCGGGGTATTATTTACAAACCATTGATAGGTTAATCCTTCACCGCCACCAGATATTGTTTCTGCCAGGAATTGAATAGTGGTGTCTTTTGTACAAGCGCTTATGTCGCGTGGTAGGAACGTAGTGTGAGGTGCAGGTATCAGTATGACCTCTATTGTGCGGGTAATGCTATCCATACCACAGCGTTCATTACCTACATACATTTTTACCGAATAAGTTCCGGGATTGGTAAATAGGATATGTAAGGAGTCTGAGCCGCCTGTCCAGGCCAGGGGATTGCTGGTATTTCCATTGGTCGAGCCCAACGTGCCCGATACAAGAGAATAGCCGGAAGAAGGTGAAATCGTCCAAACACTCATGCCCCTATCCTCGCAAGTGGCTTCGAAGCCACCAGAAGGTGTAATAATGTTACCAAATCCGGATGTATTGATAAGACTCAGCTCCGTATTGACACAGGCCAGGGTATCAGAAATATACATGGCCGGCCGGGGCTTACCCGAAACATAGATCGGCAATACAAATGAGCTGTTTACACCACATGGATTTTGAACCAGTAAGTAAGCGCCCAGAGCATTTGCAAAGATGCTGGAGTCATCATCACTTACATAGCCACAGGAATTTTTTAGGAATCGCTGGCCGATCGTTGGAGGTGGCGGATGTTGAAAAAACTGTCCTTCGGAAAAATCGTTGACATAAAATATATACGAAGTTCCAACGGAATTATCAGCTGTATTGGTAAGATTAAATGTCAGGGAATCCTGCTCGCATATTTCCGTGTTGCTTTGCGGAGTAATGGTACCATAAGGATATGCCCCAACATATATTATATAATGCCTGGTACCAATGCAACCGCTATTCCCGGTAACTCGAACCGTCATAGTAGAACTGCCTGCAGGAAATTCATGTGTAATAATTTCATTTGCCGGCCAGCTTGCAAATGTTGTATCAGGCGATCCATCTCCCCAGGAAATAGTGTAGGAGCTATTGGTGGCGATTGTAGAAGAACCGTTTGTAAAGCTAAAATTGAAGGACGTCACATCGTGGCAGACACGAAAACTTGTTGTATCCATATAGACACCCTCGGTTACTGAGGGGTCCACCTTTGTCACTGATGCGTCGGGCACGCTACGTATGGTGACGTTATGGGTAATAGAATCCACACATGTGTTTGCGTTTGTCGCCACAAGCTTCACCTGGAATGTCTGTGTGCCTGTTCCCACAGCATCGAGATAGCGGTGGATCGGGTTGGGCTCAACGCTGACGGTGCCATCACCCAAATCCCAGAGGTAAGAAAAAGGCTCCCCGTTGATGGTGGTATTGGTAAATTGAATTTCCTCGTTACCGCAAATATTATTGGGCGAATAATTGAATCCCGCCAGTGGCTTCTCATCAGCTACTCTAATTATAATAAACATGGAATCAGAGAATGCTCCCGAACCCACTTTTTGAAAAGTGGTATCGTATCCATTGGTATTGTAAGTAATAGTGATTGGACCTGCTCCTGTGCCCGTTGTTGGTACGCCCTTATTGAATTGCCAGTCTATCTCTGAAGAACCCTGTGCCAGGCTTTCATATATTATCGTTCCACCCCTGCACACATTGATCGTATCGCCATGGATCATAACTCTTCCATTGGCGCTGATCCCTGCTACAACCTGCCCGTGTACAGCGTTACAGAGTACTGTTATACAGCAAATGCATAACACTGCCAGTAGTAGTTTTTTAATAGGGTTCATGTATAAGTTTTCTTTGAAGGCAGGTCACCCGGCCGGGTAATCCCAGGTATTGGCTTTTACAGTTGGTACCCCGCAATATTATAAAAAGGGTTAAAGAATTCAACTGATGGGTATAAATAAAAAAGGCTTAATCACAATCAACAAAAGTGTCAATTTTGATCATCAAAAAACAGACCTTTTTTTATGTGGCGTAAATGCCTCCACAGTAATAAATTCATAATCGGTGCATTAAGGAGATACACGTACCTTGTCTTAGTAGAATTACTTATTTTATGAACATCGAAACACTACAGGAATACTGCCTTTCAAAACCAGGTACGGAGGAAACTTTTCCCTTTGGTCCGGATACGCTGGTCTATAAGGTGGGCGGAAAAGTATTTTTATTGACAGGGCTGGATGAAGAAACTCTTCAGTTCAATGTAAAATGCGATCCCGAAAAAGCTGTTGAGCTGAGAGAACAATATAGTTGTGTAATACCGGGGTATCATATGAACAAAAAGCACTGGAATACGATCATCGTTGATGGTTCTGTGCCTTCCCGGTTATTGAAGGAATGGATTGATCATTCTTATGACCTGGTGGTAGAATCGCTTTCAAAAAAAATTAGAGTAGGACTTAAAGGGAATAACTCGTAGACAATTCAACTTATCTTTCATTCGATCATGAGTATAGATATAAAAAGCAAACTGCCAAATGTTGGTACAACCATTTTTACGGTGATGAGTGCCCTGGCTTCAGAGCACAAAGCTGTAAACCTCGGCCAGGGTTACCCGGACTACCCGATGAGCGATGAATTGGTTAGCCTGGTAAACGAAGCCATGAAGTCGGGTTATAACCAATACACACCAATGCAGGGTTATACCCCCTTGCGTGAGGTGCTATCCTCAAAAGTGAAATCGCTTTACAACACAGAAGTTGATCCGGGGTCTCAAATAACGATTACACCCGGGGCAACATACGCTATTTACACCGCGCTGACAACGATACTTCAACCAGGTGACGAAGTCATCATTTTTCAACCGGGTTATGATAGTTATATTCCAAATGTTGAGGTCAATGGTGCCGTCCCGGTTCTGGTTGACCTTGAATTTCCCGGATACAAAATCAATTGGGAAGAAGTGAGGAGAAAAATAACGCAGAAGACAAGAATGATTATGCTGAACAGTCCGCATAACCCAACCGGGGCGGTGCTGAGTGAAAATGATATCGCTGAATTAAGGTCTGTCGTAAAAGGGACCCGTATACTCATCCTTAGTGATGAAGTATATGAACACCTGGTATTCGATGGTATATCACATCAAAGCATTCTTCGTTACCCGGATCTGCTGGAAAGAAGTTTTGTTTGTTTTTCATTTGGCAAAGTATACCATTGTACAGGATGGAAACTAGGTTATTGTATCTCTTCACCGGAGTTGATGAGTGAATTTCGAAAAGTGCACCAGTATAACTGTTTTTCCTGTCATTCTCCTTCGCAGGTGGCACTTTCACGTTTTCTACAAAATGAGGAAACGTATTTATCTCTTGCCTCTTTTATGCAACAAAAAAGGGATTATTTTATTGGGTTGATGCAAAGTACCCGGTTTACCTTGCTCAATAGCAGCGGGAGCTATTTTATCTGCGCCAGGTACGATCGTATCAGTGATGAAAAAGATTCGGAACTGGCGATTCGAATGACCCGCGAGCTTGGTGTTGCTACTATTCCTGTTTCCGCTTTTTATAAGTCCGGTACTGACAACAAAGTGATCCGCTTCTGCTTTTCGAAAAAGACTGAAACGCTTGAAAAAGCCGTAGAGAAGCTGGCCAGGTTTTAAATCTTTCCTTAGAGGGAAGCAAAACAGATATTTTGACTCCATCCATTTGTTTCAACGTATATTATTTAACTTAATACGATGAAATCCCTGGCCGTCCTTGTGCTGGTCCTAAAGATGCACCTGATCTGCTTTTCGCAATCGGAGTTTACTGATACCGCAGCCGCCTGGTTTGAAGAATTGAAAATGGCGACGAGACAGAATCTGCCTCTTTGGAAACAGGATATCTATGCACCACTCCTGCTTGTTGATCCCTCCACCCGGAATATATATGCCAATGCGCCCGACTCTAATGGGTATCTGAGCTTAACGGGTAGCGTCTATACCGGGCAATTACCTCAAACAGTAAATATTGCAAACACAGCTATAGAATGGGCCGGACAACATTGGGCCATGGTGAGGCTTCCTTTACCAGAAAATAAACACAGCAGAATTCACCTGCTGGCGCATGAGTTATTTCATCGCGCTCAAAAACAAATGGGCTTTTTTCCCGCCAGTCCAGACAACAATCATCTTGATAAAAAAAATGGGCGGTTGTATTTGCGGCTGGAATTGGAAGCATTAAAAAAAGCGGTACTGGCCCCTACCCGGGTAGAGATGATGAAACATGTGACGAATGCGATTTACTTTCGAAGAGAACGTCATAATTTATTTCCTGGTAGCGATTCGACAGAGAACCTGCTCGAACTCAACGAAGGTTTATGTGAGTTCACCGGGTTTATGATCAGCGGGCGCGAAGGATATGAGGCCCGCAAATATTTTGTAAAACGCATCACTGAGTTTAGCCACAGTAAATCTTTTATCCGATCATTTGCTTATGAAACCATCCCGGTATATGGATTCCTTTTAAATCCTACCAAAAAAGGGTGGAACAGGGATGTTTTGCAAACCACCAATCTAACTGATTATTTATCCAATGCATTTATGATCCCTCCTCCTGATAAAAAGCGAAATAATATAACAAACATGGGGAGGGAATATGACTATGCGGCCATTTTAGCGGAAGAATCTGCCAGGGAGCAGCAATTTCTTGAACAGTATGCACACTACAGGCATCAGTTCGTAGACACCATACATATAGAGATTCCCCTTTTCAAGATGAATATGTCTTTTGATTATACCCGGCAATTTTCCCTCGATTCGCTCGGTATGGTATATCCATCTATCCGCATCACCGACGAGTGGGGCATTTTGCAGGCTGAAAAAGGGGCGCTTATCAACCCCGGATGGAACCAGGTCAATATCAGTGTTCCGGAAACGATCAACGGAAAAAAAATTGAGGGTGATGGCTGGACCCTTGAGTTGAATTCTTCGTTTACCCTTGAAAAAGATGAAGTTACAGGCAACTACCGGGTGAAAAGACGGGAAGATTAGGTTTTTTCACCGCCAATTTTTCAGGAAAAAACATTTTTAAACGAGGTTTTACACCTTGAAACCGGGCGAAATTCATCAAACTTAGTGGGGCAATTAAAAACAGCTTTTATGAAAAAGCTACCATATTATAACCATAAAAAATTGTCCCAATGATTTTTTTGAGAGCCGTACATATGTACCAATTCCTTGGCGCCCTGGCAAGTTGTTATTTCAGCTATACTCATATCCATGAAACCATCCTGCCGCTTTGCGCCAGCATTTTAGTAACCCTATACCTGGGTATCTTGTTCTTCATCCGAACGCATAGCCGTCTTTTTTACAGTATGATCATTTTGCATTTCCTCCAGCTTATTTCCATTAAGACTGCAACGTTCGGATACCTGGCCAGCCTGGGGGTAGGTCTGTATATGCAATTTAATGTCGATCATTTTTCTTTATACCAGTATTTAGCCACGCTTGCCATCTTTGAGTTTTTACCTACGACGCCCACCCAGCCTGCTTCGATCGGCATTAATATCCTGGTGTTTATAATGCTATTGTTTCTATCCCTGACCAAGGAGCGAAAAGTTGTGCCTTTGTACCGACGATAAAAGAAGTTTACAATCCTGCTTTGGCACTTATTTCGAGCATGCGATCGATAGGTTTCCTGGCATCAATCCTTAAAGCTTCATCCATTATGATCTCGGGTGTTTCGTATTCCATGCACAGGTAAAGCTTTTCGAGTGAATTGAGCTTCATGTGAGGACAGTCATTGCAGGCGCAACTATTATTTGGCGGAGCGGGGATAAATGTTTTTTGAGGTGAAGCTTTCATCATCTGGTGAAGGATACCCGTTTCTGTAGCAACGATGTATTCGTTTGAAGGATCAGTCTGTGTAAACTTCAACAAGCCGGTGGTTGACCCAATATAATCTGCCATCCGCAAAACCGGCTCCTCACATTCCGGATGGGCGATAAATTTCGCATTCGGATGCTTCACCTTTAGCTTTGTAATCTTCTCCAGGCTAAAAATTTCGTGTACCATGCAGGCACCATTCCAAAGCAGCATATCTCTCCCAGTTACTTTGTTGATATAGGCACCCAGGTTTTTATCCGGCGCAAAAATGATCTTTTGATCTTTTGGAAAACTATCAACAATGATCTTTGCATTACTACTCGTCACGATCACATCACTCAGGGCCTTTATGCCGGCACTGCAGTTGATATAGCTCACAACCACATGGTCGGGATGCTGCTCTTTGAATTTTTTGAACAATGGTGGCGGGCAGCTATCACTTAGGGAACAACCGGCTTTCAGATCCGGGATCACAACTTTTTTTGTCGGATTAAGGATTTTGGCTGTTTCTGCCATGAAGTGCACACCCGCAAAAACGATCATGTCGGCCGTGGTTTTCTCTGCCTGTTGCGCGAGACCCAGGCTGTCGCCGATATAATCCGCTACGTCCTGGATATCAGGCTCCTGGTAATAGTGAGCCAGCACAACGGCATTTTTTTCTTTCTTCAACCGGTCAATAGCCGCGAAAAGATCGAGCGTAGGATCCAGATCGATATCGAGGAAACCCCGGGTTTCCACCTCTGCTGCAGCCGCAGCTATGTCGGGGTTTTTTGATTGCAGAAGCGTTGCGAATTTGTCCATGGCTTGAAAATTTTTAGTGAATCCTGGAGCCGGTCTTTTGATCGGGGTAGCAATATTGCATCAGCTTTTCCAAATTTTAAAAAACAATTTCAACAGCCTCTTTTGTATTATAATAAATGTATTAATACAATATTTTTAAAATAAAGCTATTATTATTAAGCCTGTGAATTGGTGGAAAAGAACTTTTACAAAATTATTGTTTTTCCAATATTCACATTTTAAACAAGATAATCCACAGGCTTGTTCGCGGCTGGTATTGGATTTTAAAGATATTTCCACATAGATGTGAAAATACCAAAGGGTAAAAAATCACAGCCTCTGAGACAATAAGTTTTGTGAATTTGTATTGAATAAGTCAAAGCCCGGGGCGACAATCCGATTTTTTTTCTGACACCCGACGAGTTAACGGCAAATGATTCTATTTCATGTTAACGTTTCACGAGGGATTATTCACATATTAATATCGATATTCACAGGCCTTTGTGGGCAAATTCTTTGGCCATGTCGATAGCAGTTGACCGGTATGGCAATGAATTCAGGGGTTATCAACAGCATTTGTTCATACTTCTGGCGCTGTGACGATGAACATTAAATCATTTAATTTTATCCTTAAAAATTCCTCTATGAAGTATCCAAGATTAGCATTGATTGTATTCTTTACCTGTATTGTGTCGATGGTAAAGGCGGGCGAAGGCATGTGGCTGCCCCTGTTGCTGGAAAAGCTGAACGAGAAGGAAATGAAAAGTATGGGGATGAAGATCAGTGCTAAGGATATCTATAGTATTAATAAAGGAAGCCTGAAAGATGCGATCGTGAGTTTTGGCGGATTTTGTACCGGCGAGGTGATCTCCTCGAAAGGGTTATTGTTAACCAACCATCACTGTGGATTTGATGTCATTCAAAACCATTCCACGCTTGACCGCAATTATATCCGGGATGGATTTTGGGCAAAAAATAACGCGGAGGAACTGGTTAATCCGGGTTTGTATGTCACATTTATCGTTAGGATAGAAGATGTGAGCAAACAGGTACTCAATGGAGTGACCCGGGGGATGAGCGAACGGGATCGCCAGTCTATCATCGACAGAAATGCAAATGAGGTTTTGAAAGCAGTGAAAAGGGAAACCTTTCAATCGGTATTTATCCGGCCTTTTTTTGAAGGCAACCAATACTTTGCTTTTGTAACGGAAACATATAATGATATCCGCCTGGTAGGCGCACCGCCGTCATCGATTGGGAATTTTGGAAAAGATACTGATAACTGGATGTGGCCACGTCACACCGGTGACTTTTCTATGTTTAGGATATATGCCGGAAAAGACAATAAGCCGGCGGCTTATTCGCCCGATAATGTGCCTTATATTCCAAAAAGATCCTTATCAATTTCATTGGACGGTGTTGCTGAAAATGATTTTACCATGGTATTTGGATTTCCAGGCAGCACAAAGGAATACCTGCATTCTGCTGCCGTGGAACAGATAGTCGAAGTAAACAATCCGGTAAAGATTGCCATTCGCGACAAAGCGCTGGCTGTGATCGATGAATTCATGCGTAACGATGAGGAGATCAGGATCCAGTATGCTTCCAAGTATGCTGGTATCAGCAACTCATGGAAAAAATGGCAGGGCGAAATACTGGGACTTACGCGCACCAACGCGATAGGTAAGAAAAAGAGTTACGAAAAAGAATTTCAGAAAAGAGTTGATGCAAATCCGCAATGGAAGCCTGTTTATGGTAACATCCTCGCCGACCTGGAATCGGCATATGATGAACTGAAAAAATATGGACTTGCAAGGGATTATTTCCTCGAGATCAATAGCAAGATTGAACTGTTTGCCGTTGCGGGGCAACTCAATAGCCTGGTGAATGCATTTGAGCAAAATGGCGAGGCAGGATACAGGCAACAACTTGAAAAAGTGAAGGATAGGCTTGAAGATTTTTACAAGGAATATAATGCTACCGTTGATAGCAGGTTGTTTTCCGTATTGATGGAAATGTATCTCAAAGATCAACCGGCGGAATTTTTGTCGCCTTATGCCCGAAACCTGCGCAATCCCCAGGATGCAGCAGACGCTGGTATAGAGAAAATGACAACCTTGATATACGGGGAGAGCCCATTATTATCTAATGAAAAAATATGGAAAGCATACCTGGATAAGTCGCCCTCCGAAGCAGTGGGCCTGATAAAAACCGATAAGGCGGTGAGTTTATACATGGACATGGTTAATACATATAATACACAGGTCGCCGCGCGGTTGAACCCCATTCAAACCAATATCAATCAATTACAGAGAACGTATATGCAGGCGCAAATGGATGTAATGAAAGAAAAGAAGTTTTATCCTGATGCAAATAGTACGCTTCGACTTACTTATGGAAATGTAAAAGGGTACCAGCCAAATGATGGGGTGAAGTACGGTTTTTACAGCTATATGGATGGCATCATGGAAAAATATAAGCCGGGTGACTACGAATTTGATGTACCCGAAAAACTTAGAGAACTTTATGAGAAGAAAGACTTCGGCCCATATGGGCAAAAAGGCAGGATGACGGTGTGTTTTATTGCAGCTAATCACACCACTGGGGGTAATTCGGGCAGCCCGGCCCTCGATGCATACGGGAATCTTGTAGGACTCAATTTCGACCGGGTTTGGGAAGGTACCATGAGCGATATCAATTACGACCCGTCCATTTGCCGCAATATCATGGTCGACATCCGTTATGTACTCTTTATTGTCGATAAATATGCCGGTGCCGGCCATTTGATTAAGGAAATGAAGCTGGTTCATCCCAAAAAGAAGTAAAATGAATGAGAGCGGGGCGCTAATCAATTAAAAATTAAGGTAATACAATAGCCCTTGGCCGAGTGCTGAATTATCATTGGCGTCACTGCGAGGCGAAATATGCAAAACAGCGTTTTTGGGCCCTAAGGCCCGATAACAGGTTAATTTACCGCTCTCAGGGGGTTGGGGTTTCCTTTTAATTACCCTATTTTTGCCTCCCTTTTAAATCTTACATATTAATATGTCAGTTATTCAGAGTATCCAGGAGAAGTATGCAAAATTGATGGCCGTTGTGATTGCTATTGCCCTTCTCACATTTGTGGTCATGCTTGCTTTTGAAAACGGAGGCAGTTTGTTTTCGGGAGGCAGGGTTACATCCGTAGGTTCCATCAATGGTGCAAGCATAAGTGCCGCCGAGTTTGACAGATCAATTGACCGCCAGGAAGCTATGATGGAGCAACAAGGTTACCCAAGTGGAGCTGCTACCCGCCAAATGGCTATCGAGAATGCCTGGCGCCAGGAAACGGCCCGCGTGGTGATGTTGACCGAACTTGATAAGCTCGGTATGCAACTTGGTAAAAAAGAGATGGGTGATGTTCTCTATGGTGAGAATGCACCACAGGATCTGAAGCAGCAGTTCACCGATCCGCAAACCGGCATCTTTAATGCACAGCAGGCAAAGCAGCAAATCGACCAGATGCTGAAAAGCAAGCAGGTGCCTGTAGAACAAAAACAACAGTTCAATGAATATGTAGCTCAGCTGGAGTTGATGCGTTTGACAGAGAAATATAATTC
>JAEYOL010000037.1 GCA_023411775.1 Bacteroidota bacterium
GCGGTTGCGCAGCGTTATAGCCTGGCTGATCTTGTAGCTTGCATGGATCCGCCAGTTTAGTTTAGGGACTGCCGAAAGGGCATTAAACACATAATCGCTTCCAGTAATATTGGCCTGTTTTGCTTCAGTTCGAAACCGGGTATAAATTTCAGTTTGCCGGTTAGGCGTATAGGTAAACTGCACCAAAAACTCTTTACCCGCTCCAGGTGCATCTGCCTGGAATCTCAGCCAGGGAAACCTGTACAGATCACTAAATAGATCGATACGCCATGAAGATAAGGGGCGTACACTGATCCCAATATAGAAACCATTTTCATTGCTGGGGTAGGTATTTTCTGTAAATGCATTGGCGTTTACAGCCTGGTACTGCATGGGAATGGCACGATGGACAAGGGAGATATCAACACCTGGATCGACACTCATTAACATCCCATGTAGAAATGCTTTATTGAAATTTTTATCCATTGCGGCTTCGCCAAAAAGATGAAGATTCTTAAATGTGTAACTATAATCAACACTCAAATTATACCAGGACCTGCCGCGAATGGCGAATAAATTATAGGGTTCATCTCTTTTCCTGACGGGTAATGAAAAACGATAATACACAGCATTAATACCCAATTGCCAGGTTTTTCCATACCATCTTGAATTACCGCCAAATGAAAATTGACGTAGCTGGTTGCGGTTGGAAAGTTCGGATTCGGTACGGTGCAGACCTGACATAAGTATCGAGGAGACATAATCTTCCTGTGTTGCTGCATCTGTATTTAAATTAGCGCTCAGCTTACGACTCGAAGCAAAAGCAGTTGCTTCCAGGTTGCGCTTCCTAATGGTAATACCAATGCCGCGATTAAAGTTATACTCTCCCGCAGAATGATAAGGACGCAGTATCGCCGATTGTCTTTTTACACCCATCACCTCAGCGCTTTTTTTAAAAGCAAGGCTTTGCCATTGAATAAGACCCTGCCCCATGTTGACTGTGAAATCACCTAAAGCGAAAGCTTTCACTATACCCGCATTCCTGGCAAACAAATGAAAAGAATAAAAATCGAAACCCTTGCCCTGTTTGCCTTTGAAAAACTGCTCACCCGCATCCTTATCACCTACAATTCCGAACTGAAGGTTATTCTTGTAACTATATCGGTACCGGAAAAACACACGCTGCGGACTGCCGGCATATGCTGAACCGTTTGCATTTTTTTGAAAACCTTTTTGCCTTTCCAAAACCTGCGATACGCGAAGCAATAGTCTATGAGTGCCACCTACAAACCAATCTGCGATATCCTCTCTCACCGAAATGGGCGTTTCAATACTGATAAATGGAAGCAGTTTCCTGATGGTTTGAATATCCCAGGTTGGTATGGCCTGCAGCTCATAAATATGTATGAGTTTTCCCAATATCCGACGATATGAAAGCAGGCTGGCGATCTGCAGATCTGTAAGTATTCGTAACTCACGAAGATCCTGCATATCTGCTGTGTTCAGGTTGACCGGGTTTGTTTTATAAACTTCCAGTTGTTGCAGGTAAGAATCATCCTCGGTTTCTACTTCTTCAATCTCGGCAAGATTCTCCAATTGTTGTTCGGCCCCGGCTGGAATTTCCTGCGCGATACAAACCTGGATTGTGCAGATACTAATCGTTATGAGTAAACGTGCTTTCAATCCTCTGTCGATTTAAACTGGTAGATCAAAAGCAACCCTGGTGTAAGTCCCAGCTGTGGGTGATAAGAAGCGGTGACGTCAAACCTGGCTAATCTCCAGGAAAAACCGAGTCCAGTCCAGAAAATCGTGGTGGCTGTTGATAAGCCGGCCCTTACCTGCAAGTGAGTAATAACCCTGTATTGAAACCCTACGTTTACATTTATCGATTGTGCTTCTTCCTTTACGATTTCGGCGCTGAGAAAAAATTTATCTGAAGCATCGTAACCAAATCCAAGTGTAAACACGGAAGAAAGTTTTTCCTGCTGGTCTTTTCCAAATTTACCACCAACCGGGTTATTGCAATGCAAACCCGTGTGCAGTTTATCACTAATGTGAAGGATCATCCCTGCCTCAAAACTCAAAGCCGATGCATTTCCATAACCCGCGATCTGTATACCGTTGTAATTGAATTGGGCGCCAACATCGATTTTTTTTCCAAGCTTTCTCCCATAAGCAAGGCCCAGTTGTGTTTCGTTATAATCACTGAACCCGGCATAGACTGCTTTCAACCCGAAACTACCGGATGCAGTAGGCAGACCAAGGACCGCGGAGTAATTGTTGAGTTCTGCCAGCATGAATTTTCTTTCCGTATAAACAGCAATCGCGGCATTTTTTATTTGAGCCAGAGCTGCCTGGTTGGCTGCAAAGGAGAAGATATCGTTATGTTCGGTACTGTATGCACCCAGACCGGTGTAGACAGGTGTTAGCGGGCGGTGAAGATTCTGGCTTTTCGCGATCAGTGTTACCACCAGGGCACAAATAATATTGGCGAATCGTAGCCGCAAACCCTCATTTTTTGGAATATGTAAGCTAGAAAAACCCGATGGCCGAACCAAGGTGTTAAAACGGTAAAAAAACGTTTTTTACTAAGACGGGAGCGGGTTGAGAAACAAAGTTTCTGTAGGTTTGCGCCATGCAAATTTTAGACGGAAAGAAAGCCGCCCAGGCTATAAAGGATGATCTCAGAATCGATGTTGCTCAACGTTCTATAGAAGGTAAAAAAATACCACATTTGGCCGCCATCCTGGTGGGTCACAACGGCGCCAGTGAGACCTATGTTGCCGCCAAGGTAAAAGCCTGCGAAGAAACGGGTTTTAAGTCAACGCTGATACGTTTCGATGAGACCATTTCTGAATACAAGCTGTTGGAAAAGATCGAAGAACTGAACCAGGATACGGCGATCGACGGCATACTGGTTCAGCTGCCCCTTCCCAAACATATTTCCGATGAAAAAGTCATCAACGCGATCATCCCCGAAAAGGATGTGGACGGTTTTCACCCGGTCAATGTGGGGCGGATGGTGCAGGGGCTGCCTTCTTATATTCCGGCAACGCCTTATGGAATTATGCTGCTGTTGGAATATTATAAAATTGAAACAAAAGGAAAACATGCCGTGGTGCTGGGCCGCAGTAATATCGTTGGTCGCCCCATGAGCGTCCTACTGAGTGGTAATACGAACCCTGGCAACTGTACCGTCACCATCTGTCACTCACAGACAAAAAATTTAAAGGAGATTTGCCTGCAGGCTGATATCCTGGTGGCAGCTCTTGGCAAAGCCGAATTTGTAACAGCCGATATGATCAAACCCGGCGCGGTAGTGATCGATGTAGGTATTACAAGGGTAAAAGACGATACCCGTAAAAGCGGGTTTAAATTAAAAGGCGATGTGGATTTTGATTCGGTAGCACCATTGACATCCTGGATCACCCCGGTGCCGGGTGGCGTGGGACCGATGACCATTGCTGCATTGATGAAAAATACGTTTCAGTCCTGTGTTGCCAGGAACTAAAGAGAAGCTGCGAGCAAAACCCTAACCACCAATAAAAAATAATTTCAAATCTAAACACTCACGACTCACGACTGACGACTGACAACTCACGACTCACAGCTCGAAAAAACAATGCTCATCACTCCCAATATATCGACCCCGACCCTCCCCATCATGGAACACTTCTACACCCTCCAGGGTGAAGGTTTCTTCCAGGGCAGGGCTGCTTATTTCATCCGGCTAGGTGGTTGCGATGTAGGATGTGTGTGGTGTGATGTAAAGGAAAGCTGGGATGCGACACATCATCCTTTAACGGGTATAGATATCCTTGTTGAAGAAGTAAAGAAAACACCCGCACAGATGGTGGTGATCACAGGAGGTGAACCATTATTACACAACCTCGATGCGCTGACGCAACAATTGCAGGGTGCAGGACTGGAAACAAATATTGAAACCTCCGGTTCATCGCCGCTTAGTGGTAAATGGAACTGGATTTGTTTGTCACCAAAGAAATTCAAAGAACCCCTTCCCGAAGTGATCAGTGTCGCGAATGAATTAAAGATCATCATTTACAACGCATCCGATTTCAAATGGGCGGAAAAATATGCCGCGCTGGTACCTGCATCCTGTAAGCTTTATTTGCAACCCGAATGGAGCCGGGCCGCGCAAATGACACCACTGATCGTGGATTATATAAAGCTTCATCCCCAATGGGAACTGAGCCTACAGATCCATAAATATATAAACGTGCCTTAATATACCCCCACGATAGCCCAGGCATGGAATAAAATGCGATTAACTTCGTTATTAGTACTCAATCCCGGTTCAATGAAAAAATTCGTTTTCTATCTTTTTTTCCTGGCCTTTGCCCAAAGCATTTTTGCCCAGAACTATGACCCTTCGAAGATTGACAAAAAAGCTTTTGCCTTCTACAACCAGGCTATGGAAAAAGCACAGGACGGCCAGTTGGACGAAGCAGCGGTATTGTTACAGAACGCCATCCAGGCAGATAACAAGTACCTCGACGCTTATCTTTCGCTGGCAGGAGTGTATGGTCAGCAGAAAAATTATAAAGCCAGTACAGAATATTATGAAAAGGCATTTGGCATGGATGCGGGTTACACTTTGGAATACAAACTCCCCTACTCGATCAATCTTGCAGGCCTTGGTGAATTTGAAAAAGCATTAGCCGCGATCGATGATTTACTGGAGAATGATCCTCCGAAAAATTCAAATACATTAAAAGCCGCACAGTACCGTAAACGTTGTTACGAGTTTGCGGTGGAATATGCGAAAAAAAACCCAAACAAGGACTATGTGTTTGACCCGCAAAATATGGGCGCTGAGATCAACACTGCCGAATCAGAATATTTCCCTTCCCTGACCATTGACGGAACCGAGTTTATTTTCACCCGCAGGCTGAATGGCACCAATGAAGATTTTTTCACCAGCAAAAAAGAAAATAATACGTGGTCAGCAGCAAAGCCCCTGGAAGGGAATGTAAACACACCCCAAAATGAAGCTGCACAAAATATTTCGCAGGATGGCCAGTGGCTTGTATTCACGGGATGTTACCGTCCTGATGGTTTTGGTAGTTGCGATCTTTATATTTCTTACAAAGAAAATGACGGTTGGAGTAAACCTATCAATCTTGGCGGATGGATCAATACCGACCAATGGGAATCACAACCCTGCCTGTCACCCGATAAACGCGAACTCTATTTTGCCAGTCGCAGGCATGGTGGCTATGGCGGTAGTGATATTTATGTTTCGCGACTACTTCCCAATGGTAAATGGAGTGAACCGGAGAATATGGGTGAAGATGTAAACACCAGTGGTGATGAGCAAAGCCCGTTCATGCATGCCGATAACCAGACACTTTACTTCACGTCAAACTCCTGGCCCGGCTATGGCGATGATGATATTTTTTATATCAGGAAAGGTCCGGGTGGCACCTGGAGTAAACCCATCAATCTTGGCTATCCCATCAACACGATCAATCGCGAAGGCACTTTGTTTATCGGCGCCGATGGGAAAACCGCTTATTACGCGAGTGACCGCAGTGACAGCAAAGGCGGGATGGATATCTACAGCTTTGAGTTACGCGAAGACGTACGGCCTTATAAAACTTTATGGGTAAAGGGTAAAGTATTTGACAAAAAAACATCGGCGGGATTACCTTCCTCGGTGGAGTTAATTGATATCAGGGGCAAACAGACTATTTCGAATGTCCAAACCGATGAACAGGGAAATTACATGATCACGCTCCCTATGGGTAAGGACTACGCATTTAATGTAAATCGGAAAGGCTACCTGTTTTATTCAGAAAATATTTCACTAAGCACAGACCCTGCCGATTCTGTATTCCATAAAGACATTGCGCTGCAGCCTATAGAAGCCAATGCTTCCATTGTACTGAATAATATCTTTTTTGATGTAAATAAATGGGACATCAAATCTGAGTCACAGGCGGAACTCGACAAGGTCGTACAGTTGCTCAATGATAATCCAACCGTGAGGGTACAGATCGCCGGTCATACCGATAATGTGGGCAAACCATCGGAAAATCTTTTACTTTCCAACAACCGGGCAAAGGCGGTGGTAAATTACCTGATCAGTAAAGGCATACAGCCGCAAAGGCTTACCGCAAAAGGCTTTGGCGAAACAAAGCCGGTTGCTGAAAACAAAACTGAAGAAGGCAGGGCTAAGAACAGGAGAACGGAAATGACGGTCGTTAAATAAAATTTTGGGGTTTAGCCGTCGTGTTTTTCGGTTTTCCTGGCGTTTTATCACCGGCGTAGTGCTGTGCTGAAAAATTATTTTTGGCCGGTGACTATGCATCCCGACCTGTTATACCGGCTGGCGCTAACGCTGATCCCGCATATTGGCCCTATCCAGGCAAAGATTCTTTTGCAGCATTATGATGCACCGGATATTTTCAAGGCAAGGAAGCGCGAGCTTGAAAAAATTGAAGGCATAGGAACGATCCGCGCCGAAGCGATCAGGAATTTTAGTGATTTTAAAAAAGCCGAGGAAGAGATTCAGTTTATCCAAAAATTCAGGATCACACCTTTATTTATAACTGATGAGCAATACCCCAGGCGATTACTGAATTGCTATGACCCGCCTACCCTGTTATATTTTAAGGGATCGGCCGATCTGAACCAAAGCAAGATCGTGTCGATCATCGGTACCCGCAACAATACCAGCTATGGAAAACATATTACTGAAAAACTCGTGCAGGGATTAAGTGAGCAAAATATCCTGGTAGTAAGCGGGCTTGCTTTCGGGATCGATGCCATTGCCCATAAAGCTGCCATAAAAAATAATTGTGCAACGATTGGTGTGCTAGCTCACGGCCTCGACCAGGTCTATCCCAGTCAGCACCTGGGTCTTGCCAAAGAGATGATCAAATCTGGCGGCGGTTTGCTCACGGAGTTTCGCTCTAAAACAGACCCGGACCGGCATAATTTCCCTACCCGCAACCGCGTGGTGGCGGGCATGAGCGATGCCACCATTGTAGTGGAAACGGGGCTGAAAGGAGGAAGTATGATCACCGCGGAACTGGCCAATAATTACAACAGGGATGTTTTTGCCTTCCCCGGTAAAATAACCGATCCCAAAAGCGAGGGCTGCCATTTTCTCGTCCGCAACAACAAAGCCTGGCTATTGACTGATGCCTGCGAACTGCTGGAGATCATGGGTTGGGAGAAAAAAGCTCGGGGTCAGAAAGAAGCGGCGAAACAAAGAGCGCTATTTATTGACCTAAAACCTGATGAAAAGCTGGTACTCTCTGTTCTGGAAAGGAAAGATAGCATGCATATCGACGAGATCAATGCCCGGAGCGGGCTCAGCAGCAGTTCGGTGGCCGCCGCCATCCTGAACCTGGAACTCCAAAATGTAATATTATCTTTACCGGGCAAGCTTTACAGGCTAGCCTGAAATTTTAGGACCGGGCAACGTAAAGGCTTGTTTTATTGTCATTAGGAGATGCCATTATTATTAATTATCCAGTGTTCATGAGATCTGCAAAGACCGGAATTGTTTTCGTTTTAATATGTTTATCCGTCTGTGTAAACAAGGCTTTTGGACAACCCTGTACTACCCTTGGTCAAACTCCCTCAACCGCGTTCCCAGTCTGCGGTACTACAAAGTTCGTTCAGGCCAATGTGCCAATTTGCACGACAAACAACCTCTTTGTGCCGGGATGTTCAGGCGGAAGTTCTAACTATGAGAACAAAAATCCATTTTGGTATAAGTTCACCTGTTACACAGCGGGAACCCTGGGCTTCCTGATTACGCCAAATAATCTCAATGATGACTACGACTGGCAGCTTTATGATATTACCGGACGAGAACCGAATGATGTATTTACAGACAATTCACTGGCAGTGACCGGAAATTGGTCAGGGAATACATCACTTTCAAGCGCCAGAGGCTACACCGGAATAACTGGAACCAACGCAAGTGGAATCAGCGTTTTTACCTGCGCAACCAATCCACAGGAACTTGGTGGCAGACCTCCTTTTTCTGATGCGAGCACCTTTAATAAAATGCCTACCCTTATTGAGGGACACGAATATATTTTGTTGGTAAGCCATTACACAAATTCTCAAAGCGGTTATTCATTGTCGTTTGAAGGCGGAACGGCGGTGATTGCAGATCCTTCGGATCCGCATCTCGATAAAGCAACGACAAGTTGCGATGGTGCCAGGATCACGGTGAAGTTGAATAAGAAAATGAAATGCAGCAGCCTTTCAACCAATGGATCTGAGTTTAGCCTGGTGCCTGCAACCACTACGATCGTTTCAGCCGAAGCGGTTAACTGCTCATCTTCTTTTGATTTCGATGAGGTAGTGCTCACGCTTGCTGCACCACTTGCTTCCAACGACTACCAGCTGGTGATCAACGCGGGTAGTGATGGTAATTCCCTGCTCGATAATTGCGACCGTGAAATTCCCAGTGGTGAGCAGGCTGCATTCAAATACTTTATACCCCAACCTATCCCGATTGACAGTGTAGGCCAGGCGGGCTGTGCACCAGGATCAATAAAATTATATTTCAGCAAAAAAATCGACTGCAGTACGATTGCGGCGGATGGCAGCAATTTCCTGGTTAACGGTCCAACTCCCGTTACGGTTACCGGTGCTTCAGGCGACTGTACCAACGGACTTAGTGATATTATCACGGTTAAATTTTCCCAACCCATTTTTACAAAAGGGTTGTATACCGTGGTTCCTAAACTAAGCGTGAATGGCGGCGCTGTTGTAGATGAATGTGGACAGGTGATACAACCCGCTCCCGTCAATTTCAGTACTGTCGATACGGTTTCGGCGCTATTTAATTACAACAACGAGATGGGCTGCCGGATGGATACCCTGAGCTTTTCTCATAATGGCGCCCACGATGTGAACAGTTGGAACTGGTCCTTTAACAACAGTGTAACCGCAACGACTCCTTCATATACCATTGTCTTTCCCGCAAGCAGCAGTAATACTGTGCAACTGGTCGTCAGCAACGGTGTGTGTAGCGACACCAGTAACCAGTCCATTGTGCTGGATAATGAAGTGATCGCAGGTTTTAATATACCCGATGTGATCTGTCCGGGAGATCCTATGACGCCGGAGAATACCAGTACAGGTTTGATCGATCAGTGGAACTGGCATTATGATGTGCTGACACGCAACACCGAGGAGCATCCGACGCCTTACCTGTTCCCCCCGGCCAGTGTTGAAAAGAATTATAACATTAAACTGGTGGCGACAAACACAACGCTGGGTTGCAGCGACAGCGTTTCAAAAACACTAAAAGTACTGGCTAACTGTTATATTGCTGTACCTACGGCATTTACACCCAATGGGGATGGTTTAAATGATTTTCTTTATCCCACCAACGCCATCAAGGCTGATAACCTTCAGTTCAAAGTCTTCAACCGCTGGGGACAGCTCGTATTTTCTTCCCGCAGCTGGCAGGATAAATGGAATGGTAAGTTCAAAGGCATCGAACAAAACGCCGGCGTCTATGTCTGGTTCCTCGAATACACTCACAGGGATACCGGGCAGAAGGTGTTTCAAAAGGGGACAACGACTTTGATTAGGTAAGATTATTGGAATTGGAAATTAGTAATTTGGATTTGGGGGGGTAATCCCAGGCCACACTTACTTTCGCCGTTTCCGCAGTGTACGCTTTGATTTTCTTTAACCTTGGACTCAAATGAACCACGGCGTGCAAAGAGTACATGGTTTTTCTTAATGTGAAGACTGGCAGGCATCTTACTAAGATCAGGGTCTCCCACCTAATCCCAAATTCCAAACCCGATATCTATCGGGTCCAAATTCCCTATCTTTGCACATGGCAACAAGAAATTCCCCCTCTACAACCAACAATTCTCAGAAATTTTTCGGCGAAGGACTGACATTCGATGACGTTTTGCTCGTACCCGGCTACAGCCAGGTGCTGCCGCGCGATGTAGATATCAGGACCCGTCTCACCAAAGACATAACCCTCAATGTCCCACTTCTTTCGGCGGCGATGGATACCGTTACTGAAGCCTCACTGGCTATGGCACTGGCGCGTGAGGGCGGGCTTGGCATTTTACATAAAAACATGTCGATCGAGCAACAGGCCAACCAGGTCCGAAAGGTTAAGCGTAGTGAAAGTGGTCTGATCCTCGATCCTATTACCCTTCTCGAAAATGCGACGATCGGTGATGCATTAAAATTGATGCGGGACAACAAAATTGGCGGTATCCCCATCGTAGACAAGAATGGTAAACTCACCGGAATCCTTACCAACCGCGACCTGCGTTTTGAGAAAGATGTAAAAATGAAGATCAGTGAAGTGATGACTTCGGAAAACCTGATCACGGCACCGGAAGGCACAGATCTGAAAAAAGCGGAGAAAATTCTTCGTCAATATAAAATTGAAAAGCTACCTGTGGTGGATAAATCAGGTAAACTGATAGGGCTTATCACCTACCGTGATATTTTACAGCTATACAGTTTCCCCAATGCATTAAAAGACAAATACGGTCGGCTCTTAGTAGGCGCCGGTGTTGGTATTACCCGCGATTTTCTTGACAGGGTATCCGCTTTGAAGCAGGTTGGCGCCGATGTGATCGCACTCGACAGCGCACACGGTCATAGCAAAGGCGTGATCGACGCATTGAAACAGGTAAAAAAGAATTTTAAATCCCTTAATGTTATTGCTGGTAATGTTGGTACAGCCGCAGGTGCCAAGGCGCTTGCCGAAGCTGGTGCAGATGCAGTGAAAGTTGGAATAGGTCCCGGATCTATTTGCACCACACGTATCGTAGCGGGTTCGGGTATGCCGCAACTCACTGCCATCATGGAAGCCTATAGTATACTAAAACCATTGAACATACCACTGATCGCCGATGGTGGCATCCGTTATACAGGTGATATGGTAAAAGCGCTCGCAGCCGGTGCCGATTGTGTGATGATGGGCAGCATATTCGCGGGCACTGAAGAAAGTCCAGGTGAAACTATTATCTATGAAGGCAGGAAGTTTAAGGAATACCGTGGCATGGGTTCGCTCGGCGCCATGGCCACCGGCAGCAGTGACCGCTATTTCCAGGATCCTGAAGAGGATGTAAAGAAATTTGTACCTGAAGGAATTGAAGGACGCGTAGCATATAAAGGAACATTGAAAGAAGTCGTGTACCAATATGTAGGCGGACTGCGTGCAGGCATGGGCTATTGTGGTGCCGGTGATCTTGCCGCACTCAAAAACGCAAGTTTTGTCAAGATCACCAACGCGGGTATGCGCGAAAGCCACGCTCACGATATCGAGATCACGAAAGAAGCTCCAAACTATAGCAGAAAATAATGTGCTGACATATTAAAAGATCAAAGCCGAAAGTTCATGCAAAGAATAGCTGTTGACATGGATGGTGTATTGTCCGATACCGTCGAACAATTTATTGCCTGGGAATACCGAGAGAATGGTATCAAAAGAACGATCGATGAATTGATGGGTAAACCCGAACTTGAAGTATTCCCCAATTCAAAAAAATACCTGCATACAAAAGATTTTTTCCGTACCACATCGGTGATCAAAGACAGCCAGGAAATCCTTGAGCGGCTGAATAAAAAATACCAGGTCTTCATTGTATCTGCTGCAACTGAATTCCCACAAAGTCTTACGGAAAAACAGGCATGGCTCAATGAATATTTTCCATTTATAACCTGGCAGCAAATGGTTTTTTGTGGTTCCAAGGAGATCATCCAGGCTGATATCATGATCGACGATCATTTCAAAAATCTCAATGGGTTTAATGGCGAACTGAGTATCCTGTTTACCCAGCCGCACAATGCCCATGCCGACAATGGACGACATAGAAGGGTGCATAGCTGGGAGGAGATTGGTGTGTTGTTACTGTAATTGGGCGTTAGGAATTGGGAATTAGGTCACGATGTCTGGATGGCAATCGTGTCAATGCTTTTTATTACGTAAAGAAGCTTACCGACTTCCCGGCCTTTTCATACCCAACATCTGTTATTTTTACAAAAATTACAATTCGTGAAGCGATACCAGGACCTGTTCATAGCCCTCTTAGGCGGCATTTTACTTTGGGCTGCCTGGCCGGTTTCTTCTTTTACTTTCCTCATATTTATCGCATGGGTTCCATTGCTGATAGTGGAAGACCGTGTTGGTAGCTGGAAACGCCTGTTGGCTTTCTGTTACCTTCATATGCTGGTCTGGAATGTGGCAACTACCTGGTGGGTATGGAATGCAAGTGCAGTGGGTGCCATGGGCGCCTTTTTAGCCAATAGCCTGATCATGTGTGTGCCCTGGCTGCTTTTTTATTTTACCAAAAAGAAATTCGGCAGGTGGATTGGTTATGGCTCACTGATCATCTACTGGCTAAGCTTCGAGTATATTCACCACAACTGGGAATTGAGCTGGCCCTGGCTTACGCTGGGGAATGCCTTTGCTACGCAGACCGGGTGGGTACAATGGTATGAATACACAGGCAGCTCAGGAGGCTCGCTCTGGGTATGGCTCGCCAATATTGTTGCCTTCTTTATTTTTTGTGAGTACCAGCGCCAGGGAAGAACACGCTCCTATTTTGCAGGGCTCGGTGTATGGATCGCGATCATTGCCTTTCCCATTATCGCCTCAAGACTGATCTCAACTGGGGAAAGAAAGCAGGTGGCAGCTTCTATGACCAGCACAACCAAAAACGTTGTGGTCGTTCAACCGAATGTGGACCCCTATACAGAAAAATTTACCGGATCTATCGAATCGCAGATCCAAAAACTGGTCGTACTGTCCGAAAAACTCATGGACGATAACACATCGCTGGTTGTCTGGCCGGAAACTGCCATCCCCGCACAGGTATGGGAACACCAGATCAAGGAAAATTTTTTCTATTACCCGGTGTGGTCATTTTTAAACCGACATCCTTTTACAACGCTGTTGACGGGTATTGACAGCTATAAAAATTATGGAACCAATAAAAACGATGCTCCTTCTACTTCGCGGTTTGATGAGGAATCGGGTACCTATTATGACGCCTTCAACACCGCTGCTTTTTTTGAAGCCGATACCAGCATTCAACTTTATCACAAGGCCAAGCTGGTTCCGGGTGTTGAAACACTACCATCGTTCTTAAATTTTATGGGCAAATGGTTTGAAAGCTTTGGCGGCATCAGTGGCACCCTGGGGAGAGATTCTGAAAGAAAGGTTTTTGCAGGCTGGGACAATTATTATAAATCAGCGCCGATCATTTGTTATGAAAGTATCTATAGCGATTACATCACTGAATATGTTCGCAAGGGCGCCAATATTCTTACCATCATCACCAATGATGGATGGTGGGGGAATACACCCGGGTACAAACAGCACATGAATTATGGCAGGCTTCGCGCTATTGAAACACGTAAATGGGTGGCACGAAGCGCTAATACCGGCATCAGTTGCTTTATCGATCCATTGGGAAATGTGATCAATCCCCAGCCATGGGATATTGCGTCATCCATCAAGCTTTCCATACCCATCGATAACCGGCAAACTTTTTTTGTAAAATATGGGGATATGCTTTCCCGAAGCGCTATCGCGGTATGCATCTTGTTGCTCGTACTATTGGTAACGGCTATTATTCTAAATCGTTTCTTACACAAAACGATCCCTTACCTACAAAAATGATGGCATGAATAAAGAACTATCATACCAGGGCCACAACATTTTTTACCGTGTAAATGGTGAAGGAAAAACAGTAATGCTCCTACATGGGTTTGGTGAAACAGGCGAAGTGTGGCATCAGCAGGTAGAATTCCTGAAAGATGATTTCAAACTGATCGTACCCGATCTGCCAGGTAGTGGCGGGTCAGCAATTATCGACGATATGGGCATGGAAGGCCTGGCCGGTGCCATCAAAGCAATAGCTGACGAGGAAGGGATCGACACCGGGAATAATGATGTATTAACCATGGTAGGCCACAGTATGGGCGGGTATATTACCCTGGCTTTCGCTGACAAATATCCCCAGTACCTCGATGCCTTTGGTTTGTTTCATTCTTCAGCCTATGCCGATTCGGATGAAAAGCGAACAACCCGGAAAAAAGGAATTGATTTTGTTCGCCAGCATGGTGCCTTTGAATTTT
>JAEYOL010000052.1 GCA_023411775.1 Bacteroidota bacterium
CCGTCATATCATGCCCGGCACCGAAGAGCAACTTACTGAGCAAATGACGACCGCCTATATCGGCTTTGACCCTACCGCTGAAAGTCTTCATATCGGCAGCCTGGTTCCAATACTTTTGCTGGTTCACTTGCAAAAAGCTGGTCATAAACCCATTGCACTGGTCGGCGGGGCTACGGGTATGGTCGGCGATCCCACCGGTAAGAGCGAGGAACGGAATCTCCTGGATGAAGAAACGTTAAACCGGAATATCGCGGGGGTAAAACGACAACTTGAAAAACACCTTGACTTTGACCCGGCCAAACCCAATGCCGCTGAATTGGTCAATAACTATGACTGGTTTAAAAATATCAGCTTTATAGATTTCCTGAGAGATACGGGTAAACATATCACCGTCAATTATATGATGGCAAAGGATAGTGTAAAAAAAAGGATCGAAGGTGAAGTAGGCATGAGTTATACCGAGTTCGCTTACCAACTGATGCAGGGTTATGATTTTTACTGGCTTTATAAAAATAAGAACTGCAAAATGCAGATGGGCGGCAGCGACCAGTGGGGCAATATCACGACGGGTACGGAACTGGTACGACGCAAGGCAGGTGGCGAAGCCTTCGCGTTTACCTGTCCCCTGATCACAAAAGCCGATGGAGGCAAATTTGGCAAAACGGAGAAAGGAAATGTATGGCTCGACCCTAAACTAACCACGCCTTACCAGTTTTACCAGTTCTGGCTCAATTCAAGTGACGATGACGCGTCCAAATGGATCCGGATCTTCACCTTTTTGAGTAAAAAAGAAATTGAACAAATCGAAGCGGACCATAAAAAGGACCCGGGTAACCGTCTCCTTCAAAAAAGATTGGCGGAGGAAGTAACCGCTTTTGTCCACGGAAAAGAGGAACTGGAAAAGGCCATCGAGACCACGGAAAAATTATTCAAAGACCAGGCAGCGCCCGTGGAAAACCTGAGTATTGAAGATCTTGAAGGGATGGAAGGAGTTATCAAATCCGACTTTGCAAAGAGTAAGCTGGACGCGGGTATTGATATTGTTAGTTTTTTAGCGGATACAAATATATTCCCGAGCAAGGGTGAGGCAAGAAAGATGATCCAGGGCGGCGGGGTGAGCATCAACCGTAAAAAAGCGGATCTACAACAAACCGTCGATAGCAGTTTACTCCTCCACAAAAAATACCTGCTCGTTCAAAAAGGCCGGAAAAATTATTACCTGGTGGAAGCCAGCTGATTTGTAGAGACCGACGATGCAAAGAGTATACTTCATAAGCGGACTAGGAGCCGATAAGCGGGCTTTCTCTTTGCTGGATTTGTCGTTTTGTGAACCGGTATTCATTGACTGGATCCCGCCCATTTCCCATGAATCGCTAAAGTCGTACGCTATTCGTCTTAGAGCAGGGATACCTGATGCGCATCCTACCGTTGTTGGCGTTTCTTTTGGAGGTATGCTGGCAACAGAAATGGCGCGTGCAGATGATCATTTAAATGCCATCATTATTTCCAGTAATAAATCTGCCGAGGAGTTCCCATTTTATCTCAGGTTTGGAAAATATGTCCCTGTTTATAAATGGATGCCTGACAGCTGGATCAAAAAAAGCAGTTACCTCCATTGGATCCTCGGACCCGGCGATAATAAACATAAAAAATTGTTGGAAGAAATTATCGCAGATGCAGATCCGGCTTTTTTGAAATGGGCGATCGAAGCCATCCTTCATTGGGATGAAAAGCGCGTACCCGCCAACGTAAAACATATCCACGGCACCGCCGATAAACTGCTATTATTTCGTTATGTAAAAGCCGATTTTACAATACCCGGCGGCACTCACCTGATGTCCCTCAACAAACCAAAAGAAGTCTCATCCCTGTTACAACAACTCATCAAATAAACCAACTTCAACGATATTCAACCAGGTTCAACAAACTTCAACCACCTTCAACTACATTCAACCACCTTCAACTACATTCAACCATCCCAATCTACTCCACCTCCACCTGCTTTTTCACCAACGCTCCCTCTCTCGCTTCTGGGAGAAATTTTCTTTCAGCAATAAGATAGCCGTTGCCTTTTTCGCAGAAATGAACTTTAAGGTTTTCGATGCTTACCGGGTTTCCTTCGGGAATATCCGCGATATTGGAATGTAAGATATCGTGTCCATCAATGATCATTACCAGCCCGCTGCCGATAGCCTCCATTTTATTTCCTTCTGTGATCAGCATGCCTGTATCCTCCCCCAGCCCGATACCGATACTACCCGGGTTGCCAGCCACTGCCTGGGCCAGGCGGCCGAATCTACCACGCTTTTCAAAGTGAGAATCGATGATGAGGCTGGATATAAAGCCGAGCCCGGTTGTTATCTTCACCTCCCCTTTCAAATGAGCCCGCGTGGCATTACCTTCATAGATCATGGTATGACTCATGGCCATCGCTCCCGCGCTGGTGCCGGCTATTAAAAAATCTTCTTCCTGGTAGCGCTGTTTCATAATGCGCAAAAATTCCGTTCCGCCGTCGGTAGCACTCAGCCGAAGCTGATTACCCCCGCTAAACATTACGGCATCACAGCGCCTGATACGATCAAGGTACTCCGGCTGATTGGCATCATGCCTGGTGCGTATATGCATTACATCCACATTGGTACAACCGATCTTTCCAAAAGCGTTCAGGTAATTTTCTCCTACTTCAAAAGGGATCATGGAGGCGGTGGTGATCACTTCGATCCGGGCGGTAGGTCCACCGGCTTCTTCAACTATACGGCGAAGAATACCCAGTTCGAAAAAGTTTAGATTATTCCGGTAAATCTCTCCGGTTTCCAGGTTGGTGCCTTTGTCTTCTGCTCCGCCTACGGCTATTAGTTTTCCTTTAGGATGGCTCATTCATTCAACTTTGATAAAGGGCAAATGTAATAGAAAAACCAGTTCAGTTCCGGCTTCCACCATTGCCCGGTTCTTAATTCTGAACGCTTAACAATAAATTATATTGCCATTCGGCAGTTGCCATTTTCATCCCAATTAAACCTGTCACATTCCCGTCAAATCACACTTTGGTCACATAAAAGAAAAAAACTAACTTCCATAAAAGCTACTGTTTATGAAAATAATTGAGATAAAAGTCTTGAGAGGTCCGAACTACTGGAGTGTGCGCCGTCCGAGGCTGATACAATTAAAACTGGACCTCGAGGAAATGGAACAAAGGCCAACGCATACCATTACGGGTTTTCGTGAACGGTTGCAAAACCTGCTGCCCAGTTTATATGAACATAGATGTAGCGAAGGTGTTCCCGGCGGATTTTTCAGCCGCGTGGATGAAGGCACCTGGATGGGTCATGTCATCGAACATATTGCCCTGGAAATTCAAACGCTGGCGGGTATGGACTGTGGTTTCGGCCGCACCCGGAGTACGGGTGAAAAAGAAGGCGTCTATCATGTTGTATTCGACTATATGGAAGAAGATGCCGGCGTATATGCGGCAAAAGCAGCTGTAAGGATCGCAGAGGCACTTATCAACAATGAGGAATATGATCTTGATACTGATATCCAGCAAATGCGTGAGATCAGGGAAGACACAAGATTGGGACCCTCTACCGGTTGTATTGTTGATGAAGCAGCCAAAAGAGGCATACCGTATATCCGGCTCAACAAACAAAGTCTTGTTCAATTGGGGTATGGTGGGCATCAGAAAAGGATCCGCGCCACCATTGCTTCTACCACTTCTAATATCGCTGTTGATATTGCCTGTGACAAAGAGGAAACCAAAAACCTGCTGGAAGCAGCGGAAGTACCGGTACCCAAAGGCGTCGTGATTCGTACGGAGGCAGGACTCGTTGAAGCAATAGAAAAACTTGGTTTCCCCCTTGTAATAAAACCCATTGATGGAAATCATGGCAAAGGCAATACGACCAATATCATCAATCATGAACAGGCGTTAAAAGCATTTGAAGCGGCAAAGGAATACGGTAGAAATGTTATTGTTGAAAAATTCATTACCGGGTTTGACTTCCGGGCGCTTGTGATCAATTATAAATTTATTTGCGCGGCACTTAGAACTCCAGCTTCAGTGACGGGTGATGGCGTAAATACTATCCGCTACCTGATCGATGAAACCAACAAAGATCCCCGCCGTGGTTATGGGCACGAAAAAGTGCTTACGCAGATCACTATCGACCAGTTCACTCAAAAAATGCTGGATGATAAAGGTTATACGCTCGACACCGTTCCGGAAAAGGGTGAACTTGTTTTGCTCAAACCAACCGCTAATCTTTCTACCGGTGGCACATCTACTGATGTAACAGATGAGGTACACCCTGCTAATATTTTCATGTTTGAGCGGATTGCACGGATCATCGGACTCGATATTTGCGGGATCGATATTATGGTAAAAGACCTTCGCTCTCCGATCAACGAGATCGGCGGCGCCATACTGGAAGTAAATGCGGCGCCTGGATTTCGCATGCACATTGATCCATCTGAAGGTCTGCCGAGAAATGCGGCAGAACCTGTCGTCGACATGCTATTCCCCAAAGGCAGTATAGGGCGTATTCCTATCATCGCTGTGACTGGAACCAACGGAAAAACCACCACTACCCGCCTGGCCGCACATATCGCAAAAAGCGCCGGGAAAAAAGTTGGCTATACTACATCTGACGGTGTGTACATACAAAACCAGATGATGATGAAAGGCGATTGTACCGGTCCCGTCAGTTCCGCATTTGTATTAAAAGATCCAACCGTCGATTTTGCCGTACTGGAATGTGCAAGGGGTGGTATCCTTAAAGCAGGTCTCGCATTTCAAAATTGTGATGTGGCTATTGTTACAAATGTTGCCGCTGATCATATCGGGCTAGGTGGGATAAATAACGTAGAGCAGATGGCGCAGGTGAAAGCTGTAGTACCGGAAACAGTTTTCCCGCATGGCTATGCAGTACTCAACGCGGATGATGACCTGGTATATAAAATGAAAGACGGCCTGAAATGCAATATTGCATTGTTTAGCATGGACGAAAAAAATCCGCGTATTAAAAAACATTGTGCCGGCGGCGGACTCGCAGCTGTTTATGAGAATGGATATGTCAGCATCATGAAGGGCGCCTGGAAAATAAGAGTGGCGGCGGTGAAAGATATTCCCCTGACTTTCGAAGGCAAGGCTGTTCACAATATTGCCAACACGCTGCCTGCCGTGCTGGCTACCTATATGTATCGCGACATCACGATCGAAGACATTCGCCAGGGTCTGCAGACATTTGTGCCCTCCTCTGCGCAAACTCCGGGACGCCTTAATTTCTTCCGATTCAAAAATTTCACATTCCTTGCCGACTTCGCCCATAACCCACATGGTTTAAAATTATTATGTGATTTTGTCAGCAAACTTGACTTTAAACATAAGATCGGCATTATCAGCGGAACCGGCGACCGGAGGGATGAAGATATCCGTGAATTGGGAGAAATCTCTGCCCAGTATTTTGATGAGATCATCATCCGTTGCGACAAAAACCTGCGTGGCCGCACAGCAGAAGATATTATAGGGTTGCTGCGTGAAGGCATTGAAAAGATCAACCCCGCAACCCCAATTGTCACCATTCCCAACGAAGACGAAGCATTGGATTATGCCTATGCCAATACACCTCCCGGCAGCCTGGTCACGATTATGTGTGATGTGGTAGCCAGGGCCTTAGACAAGATCCGGGAATTGAAGGAACGGGAAGACCGGCTACAGGAAGAGCGGCTCCCCGATCCTGCTGAAGCTCTAAAGAACTAAAGGAAATTTATTTTTTTGCCGGGGAGACGGGAAGAAAGGAAGATCATTTTTTTTGGGGCCGGGGAGACGAGAAGACAGGAAGATCATAATTAAATAGCACATCCTTCCCGCCCTACCGTCTTCCAGGCTAATTAGGCCTTAAAGGAAATTTATTTTTTGCCGGGGAGACGGGAAGAAAGGAAGATAATATTTTAACCCTTTAACCTCAACCTTAATCTTACCCTTCCCGCCTCCCCTTCTTCCCAGCCATTAAAAACCCTCTCCAATTTGGCTGTAAAAAGATCAACCCTTATTTTTGCATCCCAATTTAAAAATTGGATGGTACTGAGCTATGGTGTAACGGTAGCACTACAGATTTTGGTTCTGTCTGTCTAGGTTCGAATCCTAGTAGCTCAACCGGTTAGGGAGGACGATGGTCTTCCCTTTTTTTTAACCCTGATTAGAGGATTACCTTTTATATAGAACAAAATCGCTCACCAGTGGTATGAGGCCTGATTGCCGGAATTCAGTTGCAATCTGGCCGCGGTGGTAAGTGCCGTGGTTGATAATATGAAAAACGATATCCCGCAATCGGTTACTGAATTTATCTCCACGCGTCGTGGTGTAGTTGATCATAAGATCAAGATCATACTTGTCCAGGATACGCAATGAATCTACGTAATTCTGTTTATCAATATCCCTGCACGCCTCCACTGGATGAATATCCCAGACACCAAAATTAGTTTGGCCATGTTCAATCCTGCTGTTCCAAATATTGTGGGCATTGAGAATATGGCTGTATAGCTTAATGGATTTCTCAGACGTTTTGCTGGTTTCATTAACAAATACATCACCCAATTCCTGGTTGAAATGGTAGTTGTATTCAAGTAGCTCCCGAAAAAACTGTTTCATATCATTTGGTTTCCTTCTCGAAATATAAAAACTCTTTGTGTACTTTTACGATAAGTTTGATATTATATGAAGCCAACATTTACCTTTTTCCTCCTATGTATGACCCTTGCTGCCCTGTCGCAAAATGAAGCAGGTGATCTCAATTCAGATTCTGTCAGAACGCTTACTCCGGTTATCATCAAAGGTTATGAATCGCAGCGCACCCTGGCGGAAAATCCCGTTACCATCGGATATATCGGACAAAAAGATTTAGAACGTTATGCCGCACCTACCCTGGTGCCGTCTATAAACACTGTTCCAGGTGTGCGCATGGAAGAAAGATCTCCCGGAAGCTACCGCCTCAATATCCGTGGAAGTCTATTGCGTTCTCCGTTCGGCGTACGTAATATTAAGATCTACTGGAATGATATGCCTTTTACCGATGCGGGAGGTAATACTTACCTTAACCTGGTGGACCCGGCAACGATCGGTTCAGTTGAAATATTAAAGGGCCCGGGCGGTAGTATGTACGGCGCCAACACGGGTGGTGTTGTGGTGATGCATACCATCGACCCACCGGCCGTCCCAGAAAAAGATCACCAGTTCAGAGTGCAGTTGAATGGAGGTTCCTATAGCACATTTGGTGAAAGTGCACAGTGGAAATATTCAGCCAAAAACTTTCAATCCACACTTACCCAGGGTCATATGCAGGCGGATGGATATCGTGAGAACAGTAAACTCCGAAGAGATGTGGTGCAGTGGAACGGGGCTGCACAAATTTCAAAAAAGGATAAACTTGAATGGCTCGCCCTCTACTCCGACATTTATTACCAGACACCAGGAGGACTGACACAGGCGCAGATGGAACAGGATCCCCGACAGGCGCGGCCGGCTACATCCTTTGTACCCGGTGCGGTAGAACAAAAAGCAGCTATCTATAACAAAACCATTTTCGCCGGCACAAGTTATACCCATCAGTTTAATTCAAAATGGAGTAATACCACATCGGTTGCTTACTCTTTTACAGATTTTACAAATCCCTTTATCACCAATTATGAAGAAAGGGAAGAGAATAATTTGTCGCTTCGGAGCAAGTTTGTATATGCTATCTATAAAAATGAACAGGACATCAGGCTGATTGGCGGTGTCGAATGGCAATGGGGTGATGCTTCCATCAACAACTACGGCAACAGGCAGGGTGTAAAAGACACAGTTCAATCTCTGGATAAACTTGAAGTGAGACAATGGTTTCCTTTTGTGCAGGCTGAATGGCAATTGAAAAAAAGATTGCTGGTGCAGGCCGGTGCCAGCACTAACGCGTATCAGTATAAATACAGGACACTCTCCGGCAACGACAATACAAAGAGGACAAAAAAATTTGAGGAGCAGTTTCTACCGCGAATTGCCGTATTATACCCGTTCAAAAAATACGTGACCGCTTATGCTTCGTTAAGTAAAGGCTACTCCCCCGCGACCCTTGCGGAAATTCGAGCCTCCGATGCGAATATCAACACTTCACTACAACCTGAGTTTGGATGGAATTATGAAGTGGGCGCCAGGCTGAATTCAGCGAATAAATTATTCGAACTGGATGTCACCGCTTATTATTTCAAGTTGCAGCAGGCGATCGTGAGAAGAAATAACAGTGCCGGTCAGGAATATTTCATAAACGCCGGCGGCACCGATCAGAAAGGGATTGAAATTAGAGGCTCGTGGTCATTAATCGACAATAGCCGGGGATTCTTCACAAGGGTAAAACTTTGGTCGGGCTACACGCTCAACGATTATCATTTCACCGACTATATCATTGGCACTGTAGATCATTCCGAAAATCGCGTCACTGGCGTGCCGAAACAGATCTCCGTTACAGGTGTTGATATCCATACGACCAAAGGGTTTTATCTCTATACCAGCCTGAATCACACTGGCAAACTTCCACTAAATGATGCCAATACAGTGTATGCACGCTCCTACAACCTGCTCCAGGGTAAACTGGGATGGAAACACAGGTTTTCACCTTCAATTTTTCTTGATGTATACGCAGGTATCGACAACGCTTTGAATGAGAAGTACAGTTTAGGGAATGATATAAACGCCATCGGCAACAGGTATTTTAATCCTTCACCGTTACGAAATTATTTCGGAGGTGTGGTTTTAATGTTTTGATACGATGCTCGACAATTCAATTCCCACAAAGTAGTATTTGCAAACCCGGCTGCTATTCCTAACTTTCAGGTATAAAATCTTGCAGCTATGAGACAAATTTTTACTCTTTCATGCCTGTTCGTATGGGGCTTTGTTGCAAATGCCCAGGATTGTTCGGGATACTATTATCTTACCAACAGTTCGGTTGAAATGACAACCTATGACCGCAAGGATAAAGAAAGCGGTAAAGTGACATACACGATCAGCGACATAAAAAAGTCAGGTGATATGACCACGGCAAATTTCACAGCCAATATGGTCGATGAAAAAGGCAAAGCCCTATCAAAAAGTAGCGGTGTATATAAATGCAGCGGTGGCAGTCTTTATGTAGATGCCCGCGTGGCCATGCCACAGGAACAGATGGCTGCTTATAAAGACATGGATGTAAAAGCCGAAGAAGTTTTTATTGAGTATCCGGCCACTCTTTCCGTAGGTCAGACTTTACCCCAGGTGAATTTTAAGATGGACGTGATCAATAAAGGATCGACTTTTTCAACGATCACGCTTGAACAGACCAACCGGAAAGTAGAGGGTAAAGAATCCATCACCACACCGGCCGGAACCTGGGATTGCTGGAAAATAACTTATGATGGCCGTTTCCGGGCAACCATCGGCGGCCCATCTGGTATTGGCATACCTGTCAATTTTAAATCTACAGAATGGTTTGCTCCCGGCTTTGGCGTTGTTAAAACAGAAACCACCAATAAAAACGGCAAGGCAATGGGTTCGACTCTGATCACAGCTGTCAAAAAATGATCGGAAGGATCCCCGAGTATCTACCTAATGCGCTTCGCCATACATGGGAGGTGGAATTAGTCTGCTATGGATTTTACCCTACCGGATTTTCCGAATAAAACAATTTTTATCGTTTTTATTCCCCTTGTCTTCCCACAGGTTGACTGGATATTCGCAGTATGATTGATCATTGACTCCGGATTGAAGCGACTGAGGGATGAAGAACAGGCTTTAGTTAAGGGATAGGCTAAGGTTGCCGAGAACGGAGTCATTTATTACTTGTCTATTCTTTTTATACAAGCCTCCAACCTTTCCCGCCAGGGCTTGATAGAAATGTTGAATACCCTGTTAATCTTCGATTTATCCAACACTGAATAGGACGGGCGCCTGGCCGGTGTTGGATATTCCGAGGCAGGTATGGGATTCACGTTACAATTACTTCCCGAAATATCACGGATGGCGACTGCAAATTCATGCCAGTTTAAGATGCCGTCATTACTGAAATGATAGATTCCCGCGTGGCTGAAACCACTGGAATCTGTTTCAGCATCTAATATGGCTATGATCTGCATGATCGCTTCCGCCAGGTCTGCAGCGTAAGTAGGTGTGCCGTATTGATCACTTACCACATTGATTGATTCCTTCTCTTTAACCAGTCGGAGAATCGTTTTCACGAAATTTTTCCCGAATTGAGAATAAACCCAGGCAGTATGAATGATGATGGAGCCGGGATTTTGCGACATGACCAGCTGTTCACCCTGTAGTTTCGATTCGCCATAGTAATTGACAGGATCAGTGGGATCGTCTTCCTTATATGGTTTTTGTCCATTACCGTTAAAGACATAGTCGGTCGAAATATGAATCAATCGCGCATTGTTTCTCAAACATGCAGCTGCGATCACACCAGGAGCTTCGGCATTTATTCTATGGGCCATTTCTTTATCTGATTCGGCCTTGTCCACAGCAGTATAGGCCGCGCAGTTCACAACGTATTTTGGCTGATGCCGATCGATCATTTCGTTGATCAGGTCAAAATTATCCAGGGGCATGTGGTCCCGGGTGGTAAATACGAAACGATAAGCAGGATACTTTGAAACCAGATGTGCCAGTTCCATACCCAGTTGTCCGTTGGCGCCTGTTACGAGGATTGTATTTTGCATATCAGCCTTCAAATACGAAATTAGTCTGGCATTCCTTCAATCCCGGCAATACGAGATCCTTTTCAGATACTATTGCCTTGTCGGCAGGAATTTTCCAGTCGATATTGAGCGAGGGATCATCAAACCGGATACCGCCTTCTGATACTTTGGAATAGAAGCCGTCGCATTTATATAATACTTCTGCCCTTTCGCTAATGACGGAAAATCCGTGCGCGAAACCCCGGGGGACCAGCAATTGCTTTTTATTTTCCGCCGACAACTCAATGGTAAAGTGGCGTCCGTAAGTTGGAGAACCCTGGCGCAAATCCACTACCGCATCGAGGATCGTCCCCGAAAGCACACGCACGAGTTTTGTCTGTGCATGCGGGTTGAGCTGGAAATGCAAGCCGCGGATCACACCATACGAAGAAGAAGACTGGTTGTCCTGTACAAAAACAATATCCATCCCTTCATTTTTAAACACATCGGCGTTGTAAGACTCAAAAAAATATCCGCGGCTATCTGCAAATACTTTGGGCTCGTAGATCAATAGCCCGGGTATATCGGTGGCTTTAAACGGCATACTACAGGCTCCAGTATTTTCTGTTCTTAATTTTGTTTCGATAGATTCCTTTCAGATCGGCAATCATGGCATGTGGCCGGGTGATACCGGTGTAATAATCGTCGCCGAGATTAATATAGTCGGCATGTGGAACGGTGATGATCACCGCATCATAATCCTTCCCTGTCTCAGGAGTTAGGCTAAAACCATACTCGTGCTGCAGTTCATCAGAATCAGCATAGGGATCTTCCACATCAACATTTACATAGAACGCTTTCAATGCTTTCACCACATCCGCCACTTTTGAATTGCGGATATCACTTACATTTTCCTTGAAAGTAGCGCCTTTGATCAGGACTTTGGCAGTTTTCACATTACCATCCGTTTTGATGATATGCTGTACCACTTTCTGTGCCACATAGCTGGCCATATCATCATTGATGGTACGACCCGCGAGTATCACCTGGGACTTATATCCGAGTTCATTTGCCTTGTGTGTGAGGTAATAAGGATCCACCCCGATACAATGTCCTCCTACCAGGCCGGGCTGAAACTTGAGGAAGTTCCATTTGGTGCCCGCTGCTTCCAGGACCTCAAATGTGTTGATGTCCATCTTATCGAAAATAATAGACAGCTCATTCATCAGCGCGATATTCAAATCACGTTGCGTGTTCTCGATGATCTTGGCGGCTTCTGCGACCTTGATGCAGGATGCCCTGTGAACACCGGCTTTAACAACAAGCTCGTAAGTTTTAGCAATATTCTCCAGTGACTCGTCATCACAACCTGAAACAACTTTCACAATACTGCTCAGAGTATGGTTTTTGTCGCCCGGGTTGATCCGCTCAGGGGAATAACCCAGTTTAAAGTCAACAACATTCTTAAGGGCAGAAATTTTTTCGATGATCGGAAGGCAGTCTTCCTCTGTACAGCCAGGGTAAACTGTAGATTCGAAAACTACGTAATCTCCTTTTTTGATCACTTTGCCGATTGTTTCAGAAGCGCGTTGGACAGGTACCAGGTCTGGCACGTTATGCTCATCCACCGCGGTTGGCACAGCCACTATATAAAATTTCGCTTCCTTCAGAGTTTCGAGGCTGTTAGTAAATTCGATATCGCAGCCCCCAAAAGCTTCTTTCTCCAGTTCGTTACTTGGATCGATGCCCTGCTTCATCAGTTCAACGCGTTTGGCATTGATATCAAATCCAATTACCGATATTTTCTTTGCAAACTCCAATGCAATGGGTAAGCCCACATAGCCCAATCCAATCACCGCTAATTTTGCCTTTTTGTCGATCAGTTCCTGGTACATAAAGTTTTAATAGTTTAGGTTTAAGGTAAACACACTTGTTTCTTTCTTCTTACTTAGTACTTACAAATTCTTTTGGCTGCTTACTCCATTCTTCTTTTGGTAGTCCCTTAAAGTAGTCATAAGTTATCTTTAATCCCTGTGCGCGGTTTACTTTTGGCTCCCAGCCCAGGATGGTTTTTGCCTTAGTAATATCCGGCTGACGTTGCCTGGGATCATCGACTGGTAAAGGTTTGTATACAATCTCGGTGGTATTACCGGTAAGCGCAAGCACTTCTTCTGCAAAATCTTTCAATGAGATTTCATTGGGATTGCCAATGTTGACCGGTAGATGATAGTCGCTAAGCAATAACCTGTAAATGCCATCAATAAGATCATCCACAAAACAAAAGCTTCTCGTCTGAGATCCATCGCCAAAAACAGTAAGCGGTTCACCACGCAACGCCTGCCCGATAAATGCCGGCAGGGCACGGCCATCGTTGAGACGCATACGCGGACCATAGGTATTAAATATCCGCACTATCCGTGTTTCTACATTATGAAATGTATGATAAGCCATGGTGATGGATTCCATGTATCGTTTTGCCTCATCATAGACTCCCCTCGGTCCAACCGGGTTTACATTGCCCCAGTATTCTTCAGTTTGAGGATGCACGAGAGGATCACCATACACTTCGCTGGTAGAGGCAACCAGTATCCTGGCACCTTTGGCCTTGGCCAGGCCAAGACAATTGTGTGTGCCCATCGCGCCCACCTTTAGTGTTTGAATTGGAATCTTGAGGTAGTCGATAGGACTGGCAGGAGATGCAAAGTGGAGGATATAATCCAGTTGCCCGGCTATATGAATAAACTTTGTAACATCGTGATGAAAGAATTCAAACTGCTCAAGTTTGAACAAATGCTCGATATTTTTCAGGTCACCCGTGATCAGGTTATCCATACCAATCACTCTGTAACCTTCTTTAATAAAACGATCACATAAATGAGAACCCAGGAAGCCGGCCGCGCCGGTGATTAGTATTCTTTTTCGATCCATAATAATTTAATAGGTTTATTCCAGGCCCGGCCTGCCTACACTTTCATAATGAAACCCAAGCCCGTTGATACTGGAAACTTCAAAAAGATTCCGGCCGTCGAAAATCACTTTATTTTTTAAGTTTGCAACGATCTTTAAAAAATCTGGTGTACGGAACTCGTTCCACTCCGTCGCAATGATCAACGCATCAGCGTCCTTTAATGCAGCATATTGATTCTCCGCATACTGAATTTTGTCTCCGATGGCCTGGCGCACATTATTCATAGCTTCAGGGTCAAAGGCTGTCACCGTAGCCCCTTCCTTCACCAGCGCATCGATAATATATAATGCCGGCGCCTCACGAATATCGTCTGTATTTGGCTTGAATGCAAGTCCCCACAACGCAAAGTGTTTTCCCTGCAGGTTATTATTGAAATATTTCCTGATTTTAGGTAGCAGATGCAGTTTCTGCATTTCATTTACCTCGATGACGGCGTTCAGAATCTTAAAATCATATCCTGAATCGCATGCTGATTTCACCAGGGCCTGCACATCTTTTGGAAAACAACTACCACCATAACCAATTCCAGGAAACAGGAAACGCTTTCCGATCCTTTCGTCACTGCCGATTCCACGGCGAACCATATCTACATCGGCACCAAGCCGCTCGCATAGTTGTGCGATCTCATTCATAAACGAAATCTTTGTTGCCAAAAATGAGTTGGCAGCATATTTTGTCAATTCAGCCGAGCGCTCATCCATAAAGATCACCGGGTTGCCCTGGCGAACAAATGGCGCAAACAATTCACCGATCAGTTTCTTCGCTCTTTCAGAACGCGTGCCGATCACTACCCTGTCGGGCTTCATAAAATCATCCACGGCTACACCTTCACGTAAAAACTCAGGATTCGATACCACATCAAACTCGCCTTTGAAATTTTTCGCGACTGCTTCCCGTACCAAGTCAGCCGTTCCAACCGGCACCGTGCTTTTATCTACAATCACTTTGTAATCGGAAATGATCTTCCCGATCTCTTCAGCTACACCAAGAACATAGCGAAGATCCGCAGAGCCGTCTTCACCAGGAGGTGTAGGCAGGGCCAGGAAAACAATAGAAGCATCCTTTATACCTTCTGCCAGGTCCGTCGTGAATAGTAAACGTTCTTCCTTTAGGTTGCGGAGAAATATTTTCTCAAGCCCCGGTTCATATATCGTGATCGTACCGCTTTTTAGACGGTTTACTTTTGATTCGTCGATATCAACACAGGTAACAGTATTACCAGTCTCTGCAAAACATGTACCTGTGACTAAGCCAACATAACCTGTTCCTACTACTGCGATTTTCATAAATATTTTTTATAGCGCCTCTGCGTCCTTTTTGTGATTGAAAATTAAGATTCAAAATACTCCAGCACCTTAGAGGTGATAAACTGTAGTTGCGCCTCTTCCAATTCGGTATGAATGGGTAAAGAGATCACTCTTTCCGTCAACCAGTCAGTTACCGGCATTCGCTTCGCCGAAACATTAAACTGTTCAAACATCCGTTGCCTGTGACCCGGAACCGGGTAATAGATCATGGAAGGAATTTTATGCATGGCCAGGAATTCGTTCAGCCCGTTTCTTTTGGCTGCACTATTATCCCCGTCTTCGATGAGCAGGGTATATTGATGAAAAACATGCTTTGAATAACTGGCACGGAAAGGTGTTTTGATGCTGGCATGACCTGCAAATGCATTATCATAAAAATCAGCAGCTGATCTCCGGGCTGCATTGTATTCGTCAAGTTGGCGGAGTTTGATATCCAGGATAGCTGCCTGCATTGTGTCCAGGCGACTGTTACAACCAACCAAATCATGGAAATACCTCCGGCTCTGACCATGATTAGCGATCATCCTAAGTTTATCAGCCAGCGTATCGTCGTTTGTAAAAATGGCGCCGCCATCTCCAAACGCGCCGAGATTTTTAGATGGATAAAACGATGTCGCCCCAATATCACCGATCGTACCGGTCTTTTGACGAATATCCCCCTGCTCGTAGTCGCATCCTATTGCCTGTGCATTGTCTTCAATTACAAATAACCCATGTTTCTTCGCAATGGACATGATCTCTTCCATAGGAGCAGCCTGTCCATAAAGGTGTACGGGCACTATGGCTTTAGTTTTGGGTGTGATCACTTTCTCCAGTTCGGCAGGGTCGATACAGAATGTTTTGGGGTCAACTTCAACAAAAACGGGGGTCAGTCTAAGCAAAGCGATCACTTCCGTGGTGGCGATATAGGTAAAAGAAGGAGTAATCACTTCATCGCCTGGTTGTAGTCCAAGCGCCATCATGGCGATTTGTAGGGCATCCGTGCCATTGGCACAGGGAATAGTATGTTTTACTCCAAGGTAATTCGAAAGATTGGCGGCGAAATCCTGGACCGGCTTCCCGTTGATGAAGGCCGCGCTTTCCATCACGCCGAGGACAGCCTGATCAACCTCCTCCTTTATCTTCTGGTACTGGGTCTTTGTATCGACCATCTGGATTGGGCGCATGGAAATTTTTTAAGGTTAAAGTTTAGCTTTTCAGGGATCATTATTCTGGGTCCATAGCCCCGCCAGCATACCAGGATATTCCGGCTAAACTGCTCTGAAGCCATAAAACGGTCGCAAAAATAATAAAATACGGGTAGTTTCCTACTTTTGCTACCCGGCAAATCACGGTTAAAATCAATACTTTGGGATTATTTTTTTACAATATATTCCTCCTCCTGTTCCGGGCCGGTATTTCCATAGCAGCGCTTTTCAATAGCAAAGCCCGTAAATGGACAAAGGGCCGGGAAGGGATCTGGGAGAAGCTGGAAGCTGATTTTAAGGAAACGGAGGGAAAAAATCCAGGAACTATTTGGGTCCACTGTGCCTCCCTTGGGGAATTTGAACAGGGCAGGCCCGTGCTGGAAAAGTTGAAAACCAGCTACCCCGGGCATAAGATCCTGCTCACATTTTTTTCACCCTCTGGTTACGAGATCCGCAAGGACTACAAAGGCGCCAACTGGGTGCATTACCTGCCGCTTGACAGTGCAGGCAACGCACGGCGATTCCTGCAGATTGTAAAACCGTCACTCGTCATATTTGTCAAATATGAATTTTGGTATCATTACCTCAGCCAGGTCAGGCAAAACAGGATCCCTTTACTTCTTATTTCCGCCATCTTCCGTAAAGAATCCATTTTCTTCAAATGGCATGGTGGTTTGCAAAGGAAGATGCTAAGCTTTTTTGACCAGCTTTTTGTGCAGGACGAGGTTTCAAAAACTTTGTTGGCTGGCATTAACATCCATCATGTCTGCGTTGCGGGTGATACCCGGTTTGACCGGGTGGTTGAAATTGCTGAGCAAGCGGCCGCCATTCCGCAAATGGAAACATTCACGCGTAATAAAAACGTGATCGTGGCAGGCAGTAGCTGGCCTCCCGACGAGGAAATATTAAAGCAAACAGTTTCTGAAGCCGGTGATGATCTGAAGCTCATCATTGCGCCACATGAGACCAATAGTGAACATATCACTTTACTTGAAAAACTTTTCCCTGGTTCAATTAAATGGACCGAGATGCAAACTCTCGAAGGTGAAAACCTGGCTTCGATCTTACAAAACAGCCGGGTCATGATCATTGACACTATTGGCCTTTTGTCAAGATTGTACAGGTATGCAACGATCTCCTATATCGGCGGTGGTTTTGGAAAAGGAATACACAATACCCTGGAGGCGGCGGTTTATGGCAAACCCGTCATTTTTGGACCAACTCATCAAAAATTCAGGGAAGCAATTGAACTCGCGCAAAGAGGGGGCGCTATACCAATAACAAATGCAGATGACTTCAGGAAAGCTGTAAAAAGATTCCTGGAAGATCAACAAACTTATCAACAAGCCTGTGAAAGCGCCAGGAAATATGTGTGGGAGAATCGTGGTGCTACCGGGAGAATCCTGGAATATATTCAGGAAAAACGTCTTTTAACCAGTTGATCGAACTGCGCCACCACCGGCAGCTCGGTATCCCATCCCAGTTTTATCTTTAGTTCCCTGCTGATCCAGTACTCCGCCTCGGGGTAAATATTAAAACTATTGATGGTTTTTATACTTCTTTCATACATGGCTTCGTCGCCACGAAACAGGTCATTGATAAAAAGGAAGCGATCGTTGATGCCAATGGCTTTGCGGAGGTCTTTTATCGGCGTTTCCTTTAATACTTCCACCAGTTCGGCCTTACCACCCTGTTTGAGCCGGTCATTGAGTGATTCGGGTTCCCCGTTTTTATTTTTTACCTGGTGCGAAAGTGTCGGGATTTCAACCAGGGGATCGAAAACCATATCCAGCTGACCATTTTGCTGAACGATCGAAACCGATTCTTCTTCTACCAGCACTTTTTCCTTTGTTTCCCGTGTAGTTGGCGTCTCAACCGGTTTGGGTGCATACTTTTCGTATTGATCCGGACTTACATTCATCCTGGCGGGCATCATCACGGAGACTTTGGAAGTGCCCAGGGTTTTATTTTCCTGGAGTTTGGACGTTAATTCTGTTTGTAAAAGCTGTAGGGTGATCAGCATCTGCCCGGCCGAAGCCTTTTGATTAAACTGTTCGGTTAATTTGGATATCAAGATTTCTATTCGCTCCATTTTGCTATTTTTGGCAGGACTGATTTAAGATTAAAAGATTTCGCTGACAGCATTGTTTGCTCAAATCCCCTGAAACGATCCGTGAATCTGTTCAAATCCACAAAATCAGCGTTTTAAAATTACAAACTGTTTGCCAAAAAATTCGTTTTTTCAAATCGGGAAATTTAAATCTTAACAATGTTTATTGAACCCAATATTCGAGGTGAGCGCCGTGGGTGGATAGAAGTGATATGTGGCTCCATGTTTAGTGGCAAAACAGAAGAATTGATCAGAAGACTGAAAAGGGTGAGGATTGCGAACCTAAAAGCCGAGATCTTTAAACCCGCTATTGATACACGTTACGATGAAATAAAAATCATTTCACACGATACCAACGCGGTACAGTCCACGCCAATCGATAATTCGCAAAAGATACTATTGATGGCGCAGGACGTTGATGTAATTGGGATCGACGAAGCCCAGTTCTTTGATAATGAGTTGCCTAATGTGTGCGACCAACTGGCTTATAATGGTGTGCGGGTGATCGTTGCCGGGCTCGATATGGACTTTACCGGGAAACCTTTTGGGCAGATGCCATACCTATTGGCAAAGGCTGACTATGTCACCAAGCTCCATGCTATTTGCGTAAAATGCGGACATATCGCGAATTATTCGTACCGTAAAATTCCCAACGAAGACCAGGTAATGCTGGGAGCTACTGATGCGTATGAACCAAGATGCAGGATTTGTTATTATGAGAAACTCTAATCAGTTGCCAGGTTGAGCACAAGCGTTGTGCGCGAGCATCATCTGTTAAACTTCTCGTTTCTTAAATCAGTATTTTCGCCCAAAATAAAAGCTATCGCTTCTCCCCGTCATATTTATACTCTATTTAAAAAGGATTTACTGCTGGAGATCCGCCAGCAATACAGCTTTTATGGTATCCTGCTGTATATCGGTGCAACCACTTTTGTCTTATTCATGGCTATTGATGCCCCGGAAAGCAGGGTGTGGAATGGATTGTTTTGGGTGATCCAGTTATTTATTTGTATTAATGCAGTGGCTAAAAGTTTTCTGCAGGAAAGTAGAGGCAGGATGCTTTATTTCTATTCGATAGCCTCTCCGGCGGATTTTGTCATGGCTAAACTGCTCTTCAACTCGCTGCTCATGCTTTTGATGAGTCTGCTTAGCCTGGTACTCTTCACGCTTTTCCTCGGTAACCCAATCGAAAAGGCTGGCTCTTTTATCGGGCTCGTGCTTTTGGGCGGATGGAGCCTCAGCCTGGTTTTTACTTTCCTGGCTGCGATTGCCGCACGTGCGCAACAAAACGCAGCTATCATGGCTGTGCTGGGTTTTCCTATAATATTACCTCAACTCATTTTGCTGATGCAGTTGTCAAATGCGGCATTCAACCCGGTTTTAACCATAAAAGCCAGCACTATCCTCTTATTAATAGCGCTCGACCTGATGGTGATCCTGCTGGCGGTGATCCTTTTTCCATTTTTATGGAAAGATTGAACCTTGCAGCTAATAAACTGTTTTAGGGGTTTTATTGAAAATAATTTACAGCTGACTTCGTTTTCATCTAAAATTTCAAAGCCCGGCGGGTTTATTTATACTTTGCGAAAAATTAGGCAGTATTAAACATGCCGCCTTAATTTTGCTCCACTTTAACGAACAATAATTGCCGGTACGATGGCCAATGAAAAAAACTATATGTATAAGTCCTGGTGGAAAATACTGGCTGTTCTCTTACTGGTCTATACGTTTGTAGCCGGACTGCTGTTAAAAGTGCCGCAACTACCCGTGTTGCAGGAAACCATCCGCAATCTTTATTTCCACGTCTGTATGTGGTTTGCCATGATGATCTTGTTTACCGTTTCCGTGGTAAACGCGATCCGATATCTCAGAACCCTTGACCTGAAGTACGATATTTACACGCGCCAGTTTGCTGTTGTAGCTATCGTGTTTGGCATCCTGGGATATGCCACTGGCGCCATCTGGGCCTCTTATACCTGGGCCGATCCCAATACATCGGTATACAATTCTTTTAGTACAATTGCCCGTGATCCCAAATTGATCGGCGCGGCGATCGCGCTGTTGGTATATTTTGCCTACCTCATACTTCGCGACTCTATTACGGATATTGATAAAAAAGCACGGATCAGTGCGGTTTACAACATATTCGCTTATGCCCTGTTGTTTCCCTGCATTTGGATATTGCCAAGGCTGATGCCCAGCCTGCACCCGGGAAATGAAGGAAACCCGGCACTGGATGTGAAAAATGATATCAGCGGTTCGATGAGGATCGTATTTTATCCCGCGATCATCGGCTGGACACTGCTGGGGTTATGGATCGCCACCCTGAAGATCAGGCTAAGCCTGGTCAAAGAAAAAATGATGTCAAATTAATTAGAGTATATGCTACCATCCAATCGACCAAAGATGCAAAAGTTACGTTACCTGGCTTCGGTGTTACTATTAATGCTTCTGACCATTTTCGTGCAGGCACAAGAGCCCGTTAGTAAATCGGGTTTTGGTGAAACCATGCGCAGCAGTGGTCGTATTTATGTAGTGATCGCAGTTATGCTGACCATACTAGCAGGTTTGGTACTTTATCTTGTCAGGCTCGACAGGAAGATCTCAAAAATTGAAAAAGGAAATTTAAATTAATAGCCCGGAAGGAGCAGGAAGCGAGTCGCGTACGCGTTTGCATTACGCAACTTACCATAAACCAACGATAACGCTTGCATTTGAAAAATTAAATTAGAATTCATGTCAGACAATTACAGTTTTTTTGCCGCTGTTGAAAAAAGCTTCGATAAAGCAGCAAAGTTTACTAAATGGACTCCCGGTATCCTTGAACAGATCAAAGCTTGTAACGCGGTATACCGGATGAGATTTCCCATCAAAAGAGATGACGGAAGCATTGAAGTGATGGAAGCTTACCGTGTTCAGCACTCCCAGCACAAAACACCCTGCAAGGGCGGTATTCGCTTCGCAGCAGAGGTAAACCAGGATGAAGTCATGGCGCTTGCAGCCCTGATGACATATAAATGCGCCATCGTGAACGTTCCTTTTGGTGGTGGTAAAGGTGGTATCAAGATCAACCCGAGAAACTATTCCGCATATGAACTGGAAAAGATCACACGCCGCTACACCGCGGAATTGATGAAGAAGAATTTTATCGGCCCGGGCACTGATGTTCCGGCACCTGACTACGGTACCGGTGAACGTGAAATGGCATGGATACTCGATACTTACACCGCTATGCACCCGGGAGAAATAGATGCAGCTGGTTGCGTAACGGGTAAACCCGTTTCCCAGGGTGGTGTTCGCGGTCGTCGCGAGGCAACGGGGCTGGGTGTGTTTTTCGGCCTTCGTGAGGTTTGCAATATGACCGACGTGATGCAAAAGCAGGGATTGACACCTGGCGTGGAAGGCAAGCGTGTTGTTGTACAGGGTTTAGGTAATGTTGGCTATCACTCCGCTAAGTTCTTCCAGGACGCAGGTGCAATGGTTACCGGCCTTGCAGAATTTGAAGGATCCATTTATAATGAGAAAGGTTTGGATATAGAAGCTGTCTTTGAGCACCGCAAAAAAACCGGTTCGATCCTGAATTTCCCTGGTGCACAAAATTTTGTCAAAAACACGGATGCGCTCGAAATGGAGTGCGATATCCTGATCCCTGCTGCGCTTGAAAATGTGATCAACGAAGACAATGCCCCCAGGATTAAAGCAAAGATCATCGGTGAAGCAGCCAATGGTCCGCTCACTCCCGAAGCAGATGAGATATTGATGAAAAAAGGAGTGCTGGTAGTACCCGATATGTATCTCAATGCCGGTGGGGTAACCGTTTCATATTTTGAATGGCTTAAAAACCTGAGCCACGTACGTTATGGCCGTATGGAAAAACGCTTCAATGAAAATATGAATGCGCATATCGTAGGCCAGATGGAAGCTCTTTCAGGCAAGAAGATGAATGAAAGGGAAAAAGAATACATTGTTCATGGTGCCGATGAAGTAGACCTCGTGTACAGTGGTCTTGAAGAAACCATGATCACTGCTACTCACGAAATCATGAATGAATGGAAGAACAACCCGGAAATTCCTGATATGCGTACTGCAGCGTATGTTGTTGCCATTAATAAGGTAGCGACCAGCTACGCTGAACTGGGTATTTTCCCATAATAGTATTTAAGAAGACCTTTTTTACAGTTAAGCCCTTCGTTTCGAGGGGCTTTTTCTTTTATTGACCCACTGGCTCAATTTCTTAAATAAAAATTTTGCGTAACCAAATGGTTACCTATATTTGTAACCGAAAAGTTACATAATTTATGAGAAGAGATGTATTCCAGGCGATAGCCGACCCCACACGCCGTGAAATTATCGACATGATCTCGCGGGAATCACTAAACCTGAATGCCATCGCAGAAAACTTCGAGATCAGCAGGCCAGCGATCTCAAAGCACATTAAGATTCTGGCGGAATGCGGACTTATCGAGGTCCGCCAAAAGGGTCGCGAACGTTATTGTGAGCCGCAATTGAAGAGATTGAATGAAGTTTCTGACTGGGTAGAACAGTATCGTTCGTTTTGGACCAGTAAGCTGGATGCGCTAGAAAATTTTCTCGCAACGGAGAATAAGAAAAATATTAAACCAAATAAAAAAACAAAGAAATGAGCACACAACCTATCGTGATCGAAAGGACATTCAACGTGTCTCCGACCCGCTTGTGGCAGGCCCTAACAGACAGTGAGCAAATGAAACAGTGGTACTTTGACCTTCCGGGATTTAAGGCCGAACCGGGATATGAGTTCAGTTTTTATGCTGGCCGCGACGAAAAAAAATTCCTGCATCTCTGCAAGGTCATCGAAGTAATTCCCGAAAAGAAACTTACCCATAGCTGGCGATATGATGGCTACCCCGGCGATTCAATGGTTAGTTTTGAACTTTTCCCCGAAGGTGGTGCTACCCGCCTGAGGCTTACCCATACCGGTCTTGAAACATTTGGCGACTACCCGGATTTTGCAAAAAGCAATTTTGTCGAAGGATGGACTAGTATTGTTGGCAAGAGGCTACAAAAATACCTTGAAGCCTGAGACATTTATTAAGATCGGCCGGTCAGGGTTTGGTTTCTGACAGCAGGTATTCAACCGCAAGGGTATACCCTTTGAGTCCCAAACCAAAAATACTGCCGGCTGATTTTCCCGATACATGTGATAGCTTTCGAAAGTCTTCCCGAGCGTGTACATTAGAAATATGCACTTCCACGACTGGTGCTTTTATTGCCGCGACGGCATCGCCGATCGCAACCGATGTATGCGTATAACCCGCGGGATTAAGAATGATCCCGTCATGATCAAAACCCACTCTTTGTAATTCATTAATGAGTTCGCCTTCCACGTTGCTTTGATAGTAGCTGAATGTGACCTGGGGATAGGATGCTTTTAGCTCTTCAAAAAACTGGTCGAATGACTGACCGCCATAGATACCAGGTTCTCTTTTTCCTAGCAGATTTAAATTCGGTCCGTTGATAATTGCGATTTTCATCAAATGTGTGGGTTAATAATTCACTAATTTAAAGTAAATCATCAACTTTATTGTTTGTCGGTAGATAGCAGGCTATACATCAGCAAACTGATATGATTTCCATTCTTAACTTCCGACTCTCTTAACCTGCCCTCATAACTAAACCCAAGTTTTTCTGCCAGGCGCCAACTTGTCTCATTCCCATCTTCTATCACAGCTTCCAGGCGGTGCAGTTTCCAGTGAGAAAAGAGATAACGGATCATTACCGGGACAACTTCGGGCATGATACCCTTTTTCCAAAATTTTGGGAGAAGCCAGTAACCGATCTCAGCTTTCTGGTGTGCAGCGGTATAATTGTTCATGCCACAAGCTCCCACCGGCGAGCCTGTATCACGATCGATGATCTTCCACCATATGCCGGTCTTCTCACGCCAGATCCGGTCATAAAAATCCATTTGAGATTTAGTGTCCTCCAGTGTTTTGTAGGAGACCCCATAAAAAGGAATTACATCCGGATCGCTGAGACCGTCGAAAATAAAAGCCTGGTCATCGGCAACGATCTGCCGGAGGACAAAACGTTCGGTATGTAATTCAGGGAACATAATACCCGGTCACCGGCAAAAATTTATCCAATTAAATATGTAAACGATTTTAGTTGACGTGTTCTTTGATCATTTGAATAAAGTCGTCAAACAAATAGCGGCTATCGTGCGGACCCGGTGTTGCTTCGGGGTGGTATTGGACCGAAAATGCGGGTTTGCCTTTAACCCTGATCCCTTCGATCGACTGGTCATTCAGGTTTACGTGCGTCACTTCAATATGATCGGCCTTTTTTACAGCTTCGGGATCCACACCAAACCCATGATTTTGCGTCGTAATCTCCGAGCGTCCTGTCACCAGGTTTTTTACAGGGTGATTCAGCCCCCTGTGGCCGTGATGCATTTTGAATGTGGGGATATCATTTGCCAGCGCCAGCAACTGGTGACCCAGGCAAATGCCAAATACAGGTTTCTCTTCTTTTAATATTTGTTTCAGGGAATTGACCGCATAATCCATGGGGGCAGGATCGCCCGGACCATTGGAGATAAAATAGCCATGCGGTTCGAATTTCTTTACTTCCTCCAGCGGAGTTTTAGCTGGAAATACTTTTACATAAGCCCCCCGCTCAACCATGCAGTTGAGAATATTTTTCTTCACGCCATAGTCCATGACCGCAATACGGATCTGGGATTGTTTATCACCCAGCTCATAGGTTTCATTGGTACTAACCTGTGAAGCCAGTTCGAGCCCATCCATGCTCGGAACATCCTTAAGCTTTTTCTTCAGGACTTCAATATCTGTTGTCTCAGAAGATATGATACAGTTCATCGCGCCCCGGGTGCGGATATGCGCCACAAGTGAGCGGGTGTCTACATCCGCAATCGAAACAATATTGTGTTTTTTCAGGTAATCCTCGAGCGAGCCCTGGGCTGTCTTCCTGGAGTACTGATCCTCCAGGTTCCGCCCGATCAGGCCTTTGATCTTCACGCTATCGGACTCGATCTCGTTGTCTTTCACACCATAGTTACCCACGTGCACCACGTTCATTATAAGCACCTGCCCAAAATAACTGGGATCAGTAAAAACTTCCTGGTAGCCGGTCATACCGGTGTTAAAACAAATCTCACCGGTGGTAGTTCCTATAGCTCCAAAAGATTTACCATAACAAACAGTTCCATCCTGCAAAACCAGAACTGCGGCGGGGCGGGTAGTAGACATAGTCTGAAAAATCTGCGCTTTTTAAAAACAAATTGCGCAAAAGTAGCAGGAAATCGAGAAATGAGAGGGATTATTTTGTTAACAGTTATTCACAGTATCTACAAGTAACCAGCCTGGAAGGCGGCAAGCCGGGAAGCATTGATTTACATTTTGATCCTTGGGATATTACCCTGGCGGCTGAATTCCAGCTTGCTGCCATTGTCAAGGTACACATGATAATAGGTCTTGAGATCATCAAGTTCATTTACAACCTGCAGGATTTGCTTTCCGGGGTAGTGAGTGGTTACAAAGCCACTGGCATTGACGGGCAGATCATCCTCCTGCACAAATTTTTCCTTGTCGCAGGATCCAAGCAGAAAAGCGGAGAGTGTCATAAGAAGAAAAGTAACCAGCCGGGAAGGCGGTAAGCCGGGAAGCATTGATTTACATTTTGATCCTTGCTAAACGCCTTACCGTCTTACCAGCAAAAAAACAACTATGTATTTAGCCTTTCACCCGCAAAAAATTCCCATTCTTATCAAACTCCAAAGCCACGCCAGAGGAGAGTTTGATCTCCTGGATAGCATCCTCACGTTCCCAGCCACGGATATACTCACCATTATAATTCGCAGTTACATAGTCGAGGATCAGAACAGGTATCACAGTTGAAGGAATGGCTTCTGTGCCTTCGATCTTCCTGATATTACCCTGCCGGCTGAATTCCAGCTTGCTGCCATTGTCGAGGTAAACATGAAAGTAAGTTTTGAGATCATCAAGTTCTTTTACAACCTGCAGGATTTGTTTTCCGGGATAGTGAGTGGTTACAAAGCCACTGGCATTGGCAGGCAGATCATCCTCCTGCACAACCTTTTCCTTATCGCAGGATACAAGCAGAAAAGCGGAAAGTGTCATAAGAAGAAAAATTTTTTTCATAACATAAAATTTTTAATGATTGTCTGTTAAAGACAATCCGCTTCCTACATACCCCTACTTAAACCTGAGAAGAAAAAGTTAAGGCAATTAAAAAATGCTTATCCCCGCATTCCAGCCAAACCAGCCTCTTAGTTTAGCGCTGCCCAAACTAAAGCTATGGTAAGATCGAGGTAACACATCGTATTTGTAGCCCGCTATTGGAGTTGGCTGATCGGTGTAGTAAACCGCCAGGGAAGGCCCGCCAAACAGCGCGAAGCGTTGGCCTAATTTGATATTGAGCTGCAGGTGTAGTTTGTTCATCAGGTTGAGATGATCCCAACTGCCGAGGTATAAATATTGCGAGGTGAGTTCCGGGTTGAGCGATAACCATCGCGCCAATCCCCATTCGGTTCCCAGGCCGTATCCGAATGTGTAAAGTTTTGCATCTTCCTTGTCAACATTCATTCCTGCCATCAATATGCTATAAAGTCTGCGGCTTCCGGTTTTAAAGGCAATATTGGCATCTACCGACTCAGTAGTATACATGGCGAGTTTATGATAGCCCTTCATTACCACATTGATCAGTCCAATACTGTATCCGTCTGATGTATCAGAGATATTGATCAGGCCGATCTGCACACCCTTTAATTTTTTTGCATAGTTAAAGACACCGCCCACCTGCAGGCCCTTTACTTCCCCACCACCAATGTTGGCAACGCCTGCAATCTGAACGGTATTTGAATTCCGGTTCTGGTAATTAAATACACCGGCAGCCTGCACGCCATTCATTGTTCCAGCGTTAATATTGGAAACACCCGCAATTTGCATCCCCGCAAAATTTCCCTTCACATAGTTGTTTATGCCTGCCGCCTGAACACCTTTTACATGTTTCAGGCTGGTGTTGTGCAAACCACCTAACTGTAAACCGGTCACCGAACCACCCGTGATATTGAAAAGACCTGCGGCCTGTACATATTTTACATCTTTTTTATTGAGGTTAAATAACCCACCGAGCTCTATGCCATTAACTCCTGCTGTGTAACCACCAAGCAGGTTGAATGAGAAATTATTGACCACCTGGCCACTCATATTACCCTGGCTGCTCACACCAGGTATAACGGAAAATTGGAAAGGCTTTTCCGTAAAGAATTTCTTCATATTCAGGCTGCCAATCTTTTGCTTTGCCGAAATCAGGAACCTGCCAAAACCTGTTTGTTCAATTTCGTCAACAGTATTACTGTCTAAACTCACCGTATCGGCGTTAACGAAAGTAGTATCGGCCAGTTCAAAACTGTTTGGCGTAGATACTATAGCCTTGTCCAAAACCGGTACGATCGCGATGACCAGTTGCAGGTCGTATTTCTGAGGTACACTGACAGTTGTATCTTCAAAAGCGTCTTTACTAACGGCGAGAGAAGTGGTTTTGTATTTATCCTTAAGCCGGATATTGAAATTTCCATTCGCATCCGTAAGTGTAGAAGTAAGATATGCCGTCTCATAGATGCTGACATCACTCAGGCGTTCACCAGTTTCGCTATTGACCACATAACCTGAAATGGTATAAGACTTATCCTTAGCGGGAGACGATTTTGTAACGGATGTCAATTGCAGGCTTATTCTCCGGAGGATGACATAGTTTCCGCTCTCCTTATATTCATACCCGCCATTAAACAGCTGATTTAGGACATGCCTGACGGTCTGGCCCTGTATATTCATGGTGACCAGGCTGTCCCGCTTTACAATGCTGCTGTTGTAGGAAAAACTAAATCCCGCCTGGTTACTGATGATCGCCAGCACATCGTCGAGTCTTTGCTCCCTGACTGAAATATTTATTCTCTTATCGAGGATTCGCTGCGCGTCGGCGCTGTTGCTACAACAGACAAATAACCCAATTACGAATGCGACTAATATACTATTCCTTTTTACCATAACCGTCCGTCTTGCCTAATACAAAATGATCTCTCCGTCGTTTTTTGAAACTTTTACCAGCAGCGTTTGGGCGATAATGTCCAAAATTGTATCCAGTGATTCATCATCGAAAGTAACCGTCAGGGGAAGTTTGCGTATGGATTCGCGACCGATACGAATATCTACATCATAGGCTTCGTTGAGCTTCTCTACCAGTTTCCACAAAGGTGTATTGTCGCAGACAAAGGTTTTGCTCACATAATAGTTATAGAGCTTATCGTCTGAAATTTCTTTCACCGCAACACTATCTTTTGTTGAAAAATGAGTTCGCTCGCCTGCTTCGAGTTCAATGGTGTGTCCATCTTTTGTCACCTGCACAATTCCTGTTTCAACGATCACTTCGGTATATCCATCCTGGCTTTTCACGTTGAATGATGTGCCCACTACCTTCACCTCCACATCATTTACTTCGATGATAAAAGGCTTTTTCTTATTGGGCTTAATATTAAAGAACGCCTCACCCTGCAGTTTTACTTTCCTGGTTTTTTCCTTAAAAAACTCGGGATAGGTAATAACTGAATTTTTGTTGAGCGTTGCGACAGAACCGTCGGGTAGTGTATCTTTTTTCACATCATTCACCGAAGCGAATGTCAGGATTTCCGGATCACGTGTACCTTTGAATAAAAGGGTACTGGTAAACCAGGCCGCACCTGCCACCAGCAACACGCTGGCTGCGATACGCCACCAGCCAAAACTTCGAGGGGGACCACTTCCGGAATCCTTCTTTTTTATTCTCCGCTGAAATCTTTGCCAGGCCTTGGTTTCATCCACAGACACATGAACAGCCAGCTGTTCACTTTGCTCCCAGATCAATTGAAGCTGTTGAAAATATCTTCGATTCTCAGTGCTGGCCGCAATCCAGTCCTCTACCATCTCCTGCTCGGGTGGCGTTGCTTCTTCTGCCAGGTATTTTACCAGCAACTCATCCATCGTATGGTGCGTAAAGTTTTCCAATATGCAGTTATAGGTTGAATAGTGATAAAATGATCAATGGTAAAAACTCCACCAGCTTCTGCCGCAGTAAACGAAGTGCTTTTCCCATCTGGTTTTCGATCGTCTTTACAGAAAGTCCCATCGTATCGGCGATCTCCTGGTATTTTAAACCTTCGTACCGGCTCATTTGGAATATGGTGCGGCACTGCTCGGGCAATTCGTTCATGGCAGCGTGAATATGCTCTTTCAATTCACCCTGCAATACCTTACCCGACGTGTTTTCAACCTTGTCGTTCGACTGGCGAACGACGTGCATGGCATGTGCCGATCTCACTTTTTTATGTTTGATATGATTGAGACAGTCGTGGTAAACAGCCTTATAGAGATAAGCCTTTTGCGAGGTCTCAATTTCCAGGAGCTCCCTTTTTTCCCATAGTTTATAAAATACATTCTGTACAATCTCTTCGCCCATGGCAGCATCCTTGAGTATGGTGATGGCATAGGCATGCAAGCCCCTGAAATGTGTTTTAAACAACTGTTCAAAGGCTGCCTCACCTCTTGGTGCCAATGACCTGACAATGGCGGTACTGCTTTGTTGCACTTTTCCGATCCTATGGTCTGCTAAAATATATCTATTCGCGGTCAAGAACGTTTATAAAAAGGACAACCGGCGGAGGGTTTACCCCTATTCAGTTGGATTTTTGGGGGATTAGGAATTTGGATTTAGGAATTAGGTTTAAAGATTTGCGGCCGGGATCGTGATTTGAGTTATTATCTTAATCGTTAGGTACTCTATTTCAAATAGAAACTATTGACCGCCTGACACCCCCAAATCATAAATTCCAAACCCCCAATTCCTAGGATCCATCCCCTCCCCGTCTCCTCTTATATCGTTCCCTGATCACATCCTGTACATTCACATGATTGATCTTACTTTCCAGCCAGGAGATCACGTCGAGGTACGCGAATGCCCGACGCTCCAGGGGATTGTTCTCGTATTTTTTGAGTTTGTGCAGTAGTTTTTCAAATTCCGGCTTCAGCGCATGGGCACCTACATGAAAAGACCTGCGGAGGAAGGCAAACATCTCCTCTTCTACTTTACTCAGGCTTTCCATTTTTGACATATAGCGATACACCGATTTGATCAGGTATTCCAGCAGGTCAAAATTTCCCAGCTCATAATGGGCGATCAGGTGTAGCAGCCGTGCATAACACTGCAGGTCGCTGCGTAACCCGGATCGCTGGTTGATGATCCGGTTGAGGTAATCGATAGCCTTTTCATTATCGCCGCTTCCGAAATACAGGCAGGCGATCTTATAATAAAATACAAGCACCCGGTGGGTGTCGAGGTATAACCCGTACTGCTTGAGCATTTCCTCCAGGTGCGGCACCATCGCCAGGCCCTTGTTGAAGGTGCCCTGCAGGAAGTACAAATTGATACGGGCGGTATATAGATACTGGTAGACCAAAATACGGTTGTTGTCGTTCTGGGTTACCAGCTTGGTTCTTGCGAATTTTTCAAATTTCCGGATCGTATCCGCCAGCTTTTCATGGTTGAGCAGATCAAAATGCGCGCTGGCCAGGTTATGCAGCCCCTTGATATAGCTCGCGGTTTCCACGCCGATCATATCGGGATGTTTCTCGAAGTGGTCCACCCAGCGCTGGCAGTAACGGTAATACTGCAAAAAATCGATCCGGATGAAGGCATACCAGCAATGGCTCTGGTAGAGATATAATTTTTCATAAAAGCCCTTCGCCTGCGCGGCTTCCGGGGGCAGACTTGTTTCAAAAAAAAGTTTTATGCTCTTTATATCATTTTCATTGCGGGCATGGCCATGCTGGATATACCAGCTATACAATTGCAGGGAAAGATTCGAGAGCTTATTGATCAACATTAAGGCATGATTCACCTCGTTTGATTCCTGGCTCAGTTCCTCTGCCCGGTTTTGCATGCTCCGGGTGATATAAAGCGCTTCGATCTTTTTTTCAAAAAAAAGGGCCTGTTGCAGGTAGCTCACCTGGTTATGGTCACGCGCCATGTCCTTTAACCTGTCCAGCGCTCTCAGGCTTTGGAGGTATAGACCTTTATTATATAGTATCCGGGCATGGTCCATTTGTTCGTGCAGCCGGATGTCGATATTGGTCTCGTCTTTTATGATCCGGAGGCTTGAAAGAATTTGCCGGTAGAGCTGGGCCTTTAGGTTGGACAATTGCTGCTTGCTGATCGACTTGTTTTTTTTCAATAAAACAGCCTCGTCGTAATCGTACATTTTATCCAGTGCGTCAAAGAGTTGGATCGTTTTCAGGTTCTCGCTCGACGAGTTTCGCCTGACAAAAAGCTTAAAATTCCGCTTTTCAGACTTTTCCAGTGATTTTACCAGTTGAAAAAGGGCATCTGTCGATCGGTTGGGCATCGTAATTCGGCTGATTTAAAATCCTTTACTGTCAAGCATTCCAGGGGATTTCCCCCTATTTTGACCCTGTAAAACAGGGGCAATTTTGGTTTTCTCCACCGGGGCATCAGGTCTACCTTAGTGGAGCAGGTTTTCTTGGTTTTTTCATACAAACCCAGCCTGGTACCAACCAGGTTGATCCGGGTCATGCAAAAATAAGCTGCCTGCAATTTTATCACCCACAATATTTTATTAATATGGCTGATGGCAAAATCCACATCTTTGATACCACCCTGCGGGATGGTGAGCAGGTCCCGGGGTGTAAGTTGAACACTAAGGAAAAGATCCGGCTCGCGCTCGCCCTGGAAGAACTTGGTGTCGACATCATCGAGTCAGGTTTTCCTATATCCTCACCGGGCGATTTTGAATCGGTAAACGAAATTTCGAAGGTTATCAAAAACGCGACCGTTTGTGGTCTCACCCGTGCCGTCGAAAAAGATATCCAGGTGGCGGCCGAGGCACTCAAACCTGCAAAACGACCACGCATTCACACCGGTATTGGCACTTCCGATCTTCATATCAAAGCAAAATTTAATTCTACCCGCGAAGAGATCCTGTCCCGCGCTGTGCAGGCGGTAAAATGGGCTAAGAACTTCGTCGACGATGTTGAATTTTACGCGGAAGACGCAGGGCGTACCGACAATGATTACCTGGCCAGGGTTGTTGAAGCGGTGATCAAAGCTGGTGCAACGGTTGTAAATATTCCCGATACAACGGGCTACTGCCTGCCACATCAATATGGCGAAAAGATCGCATACCTGGTCAACAATGTTCCAAACATAGAAAAAGCGATCATCAGCTGTCATTGTCACAATGACCTTGGTCTCGCAACAGCCAATTCCATTTCAGGTGTGTTGAATGGTGCCCGCCAAATCGAATGTACAATTAACGGCCTGGGCGAAAGAGCTGGCAATACATCACTCGAAGAAGTAGTGATGATCTTAAAACAACACCATGGCCTGGGTTACTATACCGGGGTGAAATCACAATTGCTTAACCCCATCAGCCAACTCGTCTCGGATACGATGCGGATGCCGGTTCAACCCAATAAAGCTATCGTTGGTTCTAATGCGTTTTCACACTCTTCCGGTATTCACCAGGACGGGTTCCTGAAAGATGCACTGACTTACGAGATCATCAACCCTGAAGAAGTAGGCGCTGGTGGCTCGCGTATCGTGCTCACAGCACGAAGTGGTCGTTCAGCCCTGGCCCATCGTTTTCATAAACTCGGTTACCAGTACACGCGCAATGATATTGATGTATTGTATAATGAATTCCTGAAAGTAGCAGACCTGAAAAAGGAAGTTGCCGATGAAGACCTGCTCCAGATGGCCAAAGAATATGACCCAGTAACCTTATAAAAAAATGAGCGAAACACAAGATCATAAAACCAGTTCACACACCGCTTCCGATGGCGGAGGCGTTAAAGGGGGCCGCACCCTTTTTGAAAAAATATGGGATACCCACGTGGTAAAGACGATTGAAGGCGGACCTTCTGTTTTATATATTGATAAACATTTTATACATGAAGTAACCAGTCCACAGGCTTTCGCCGGGCTTAATAAACGTGGTATAAAAGTTTTCCGTCCCAACCAGGTGGTCGCAACAGCTGACCATAACGTTCCTACACTCAACCAGCACTTACCCATTAAAGAAGAATTATCGAGACGCCAGGTTGACGCCCTCAAAAAAAATTGCGAGGAACATGATATCGAGTTATACGGATTGGGTCACCCGTACCAGGGCATCGTACACGTGATCGGTCCCGAACTGGGTATCACCCAACCGGGCATGACGATAGTTTGTGGCGACAGTCATACTTCAACCCATGGTGCTTTTGGCAATATTGCTTTTGGCATCGGCACAAGCGAAGTGGAGATGGTCATGACCACGCAATGCCTTTTGCAGAGCAAACCCAAATTAATGCGTATCAATATCGACGGACAACTGAGTCCGGGTGTGGTAAGCAAAGACATTGTACTTTATATTTTGTCAAAGATCTCCGCAAGTGGCGCAACAGGATATGCTGTTGAATTTGCCGGCTCCGCAATACGTGCGCTAACGATGGAAGCACGCATGACCATTTGCAATATGAGCATTGAAATGGGTGCACGCTGCGGGATGATCGCCCCGGATGAAACGACATTTAACTATATAAAAGGAAGAAAGTTTGCACCGCGGGGAGAAGCCTGGGATAAGGCACTTGCCTATTGGAAAACCCTGTTTAGCGACGGCGATGCGAAATTTGACAATGAGATTTTTATTAAGGCTGAAGATATCGAGCCGATGATCACTTATGGTACCAACCCCGGAATGGGTATCAAAGTGAGCGGGCAGGTACCCTCATTGTCAGAGATCGATGAAAAGGAAAAAGCTTCCTTTGAGAAATCACTGAACTATATGGGCCTCGATGAAGGCACTGCCATCAAAGGAAAGAAGATCGATTATGTGTTTATCGGCAGTTGTACCAATTCGCGTATCGAGGATCTTCGCATGGTAGCCTCCTTTGTGAAAGGAAAGCGGAAAGCTAAAGACGTGGAAGTCTGGATCGTACCGGGCAGTAAGCAGGTAGAAGAACAGGCACGCCAGGAAGGCATTCATCAAATATTCGAAGATGCCGGCTTTATGCTGCGTCAACCCGGATGTTCAGCCTGCCTGGGTATGAATGAAGATAAAATTCCCGCTGGTAAGTATTGCGTGTCGACTTCCAACAGAAATTTTGAAGGAAGACAGGGCGCAGGAGCCAGAACATTATTGGCAAGTCCGCTAACTGCTGCGGCCGCGGCGATAACCGGCAAAATAACGGATGTAAGAGACCTTTTGAATTAAACCAACTAAGAAGTGTTTATCATAGTTGGAAACAAAAATGGAAAGAACTAATAACGAAAGATGAAAATGAGTTGCGCTTCAAGTAAAGAAGTTTAAGTTCAGCTCACAGCAAAAACAAACATGAATCCAATCAGAATCATAACAAGCCGTTTTGTTCCGATCAATATTGAAAATATTGATACGGACCAGATCATTCCCGCGAGGTTTTTAAAAGCTACCACCCGTGACGGGTTTGGTAAAAACCTATTTCGCGACTGGCGATATGAAAACGACGATGAGAACCAACCAAAGCCTGGTTTCCCGTTAAACCAATCACAATACAAAGGAGAAATCCTGGTGGCAGGAAAAAATTTCGGATGTGGATCATCCCGGGAACATGCCGCCTGGTCGATATTAGATGCAGGGTTTCGCGCGGTGGTATCAAGTTTCTTTGCTGATATTTTTAAAAACAACGCGCTCAACAATGGAGTACTACCGGTTACGGTATCGGACGAATTTCTGCAAAGGATCTTTGACCAGGACAGCGACACAACGCTGACCATTGACCTGGAAAAACAAACGATCACGATCGATAAAACAGGAGAACAGGAACATTTCGATATCAACGACTACAAAAAAACATGTTTGCTCAATGGCTATAGCGATATTGACTACCTGTTGAGCATTAAAGATGATATTGTCAATTACGAAAAACAAAAGGCGATTAATTAAATACCAGGCTCCGCCCATGCGGAAAGATTATGAAAAAACATATTGCAGTCATAGAAGGTGATGGTATCGGACCGGAAGTTACCCGGCAGTCCGTTCGTGTATTAAACGCGGTGGCTGAAACCTATAACCACGAATTCTCTTACACTTATTGCCTGATGGGGGCTGATGCCATTGATAAAACCGGTAATCCGTTACCCGATGAAACGGTCGAGGTCTGTCTGAAAAGTGATGCCATTTTATTTGGCGCTATCGGTCACCCGAAATACGACAACGACCCCACGGCGAAAGTGCGACCGGAACAGGGATTGCTCAAGATCAGGAAATCACTGGGACTTTTTGCCAACATACGCCCGGTGAGCACCTACCCCGCCCTGCACCATCTTTCACCGCTGAAATCCCAGAATATTGAAGGGGTTGACTTTATTATTTTCCGCGAGCTGACCGGCGGAATTTATTTTGGTAAAAAAGAATTGAACGCAGAGGGCACCCAGGCCTCCGATGAATGTGTTTACAGCCGTGAAGAAATTGATCGCGTGGCCCGTCTGGCATTTCAATATGCTGAAAAAAGAAAAAAGAAACTTTTACTGGTAGATAAAGCCAATGTACTAGAAACTTCCAGGCTCTGGCGAAAAGTAGTCCAGGAAATTTCAAAAGATTATCCTGCCGTTTCGGTTGAATACATGTTTGTCGATAACGCTTCGATGCAGATCATAGTCAATCCAAAACAATTTGATGTCGTACTTACTGAAAATATGTTTGGTGATATCCTCAGCGATGAAGCCAGCGTGATCAGCGGTTCACTGGGCTTATTACCCTCGGCATCGATTGGTAATGGCTCCGCTTTGTTTGAGCCCATTCATGGCTCCTATCCGCAAGCGGCTGGGCAGGATATCGCTAATCCCTTGGGATCGATCCTTTCTGCCGCTATGATGCTGGATCATTTTGAAATGAAAGATGAAGCAGAACAGGTACGTGAAGCGGTGAACTGGACCCTGCAGAACGGATTTGTAACACGAGATATCGATCCCATCAATTTCTATTTCACTTCAACTATCGGTGAGCTGATCAGTGATTATATAGTGGGCAAGATACCGGGTTCGGTAAAGAGTGAGAATATTGAGGCGAGGAAGTCGACGATCATCTGATTTAGACAGTCATTCTTGAGTTGATGGCCGGGGAGGCGGGAAGGAAGGAAGGGATGAAGATGGGATGGAGAAGTTTACTTGGTATTTTACGGGAAATGACAGAGGTGTAAAAAAAGTTCTTTGTTTTTTTAATTGGCGGGGGTATATTCGCAGTACTATTCTTCTCTTATGTTAAAGAGCATCGTAAATAATGTTTTCAATATTGCTGCAATTATTATTGTGGTGGTCATTATTATACCTGCGCTTAACGGAGAAGGACAACTAGTATAACAATAACAAACGAAATACGAAACCCGCCTCCAAAAAAGGCGGGTTTTTTTATGTTTTCTAAACAGATTAATTACGACCCGATTCGATTAACTAAGAAATAGTAAATAAAAACAGGCACAACGAATAATGGGAACAGAGTTAAATAAATATTCGAAAACGATTACACAGGATCCGACACAACCTGCTGCGCAGGCTATGTTATATGGCATTGGACTTACTGATGAAGACCTGGCGAAAGCCCAGGTAGGTATCGTAAGCATGGGCTATGATGGTAATACCTGCAATATGCACCTGAACGAACTGGCTAAAGTGGTAAAACAGGGTGTTTGGGATAATGAACTAGTGGGCCTTATCTTCAATACCATTGGCGTGAGTGATGGTATCAGCAATGGAACTGACGGCATGCGTTATTCACTGGTGAGCCGCGATATCATTGCCGATTCTATCGAAGCTGTTTGTGGTGCGCAGTACTATGACGCACTGATCGCTTTGCCTGGTTGTGACAAAAACATGCCCGGTTCCGTTATAGCCATGGGTCGTTTGAATCGCCCTGCTATCATGGTGTACGGTGGGACCATTGCTCCGGGACATTATAAAGGTGAAGATCTCAATATCGTTTCTGCATTTGAAGCACTTGGAAAAAAGATTGCTGGCCAGCTGGATGAAACCGACTTTAAAGGTATTGTGATGAACAGTTGCCCTGGTGCTGGCGCCTGCGGTGGAATGTACACCGCCAATACCATGGCATCCGCGATAGAAGCACTAGGTATGAGCCTGCCTTATTCATCCTCCAATCCTGCATTGAGTGAAGACAAAAAGAATGAATGCCTGGAAGCTGGTAAAGCCATCCGTGTGTTGATGGAAAAAGATATCAGGCCTTCTGATATCATGACCCGTAAAGCTTTTGAAAACGCCATTACCGTTATCATGGCACTGGGTGGCAGCACCAATGCAGTGCTTCACCTGATAGCGATGGCAAAAAGTGTGGACGTTGAGCTGTCGCAGGATGATTTTCAAAAGATCAGCGATAAAATACCTGTACTGGCAGATTTTAAACCCAGTGGAAAATATTTAATGCAGGATCTGCATGCATATGGCGGTGTGCCTTCGGTGATGAAATACCTCCTGCAAAAAGGATGGCTACATGGTGATTGCTTAACGGTAACAGGAAAAACCATTGCTGAAAACCT
>JAEYOL010000061.1 GCA_023411775.1 Bacteroidota bacterium
CGACACTTAAAGCTTCTGACATCTAGTAGCTCAAAATTTTCGCAACTCCAAGTGGAAATCACGACCGGAAACGTTTTTTTTCTGGAACAACTTGGGATATCATTCGAAATCTCCCTGTCCCACCATCATCCTTCCATATTTGAATTCTCGCCACTTTTCAATACCCACACGCTTATCCAAATTTCCCTACCGCGTAAGCCCCTTTTGCGCTTTCCGTAAACCTCCCCGGTTTTTAAACCGGTTATTTGTCATTAAATGGTAACATACGCGAATTAAAAAGGGAAATATGAAAAAAATTACCGGATTTAGCCTGGGCTGCCTTTTTGGCATTGTTGTATTTGCACAACCGGCCCCTGACAGAAAGATCATTGACAAACTCTGCGGATGCTTCGAGGTGTCTTTTAAATATGCCGAGACTTTTGCACCTTCGGCTGATTATAAATTTCATGATCGCGAGGAAATTGGCGGTACTGCTGAACTTGCCCTGCCCATTGAAGTGAGTGATAACAAAGTGGTGATACAGCATTTGCTGATCGTGTCACCTACCGTTATCGTAAAGCACTGGCGCGAGGAATGGACTTATGAAAACCCGGTGATCTGGAAATATAAGGGTGATCGTACCTGGGTAAAAGAAATATTGCCCGCCGGGGAAGTTGAAGGAAAATGGACTCAGACGGTGTGGGAAGTAGCCGATGAGCCCCGTTACCAGGGCTATAGCCAGTTTGTAAACCTGGATGGAAAGATTGTATGGCAAAGTACTACTGATGCCCCTCTGCCGCGGAGGGAATATACGGTTCGTAGTGATTATAATATCCTCAAAAGGACTAATCGTATCAATATTGGTCCTGCCGGGTATCTACATGAGCAGGACAACCAGAAAATTGTCCGCAACCAAGATACTGATAAACTGCTCGTGGAAGAAAAAGGTCACAACAACTATAAGAAGATCGATGAGAAAGAATGCGATGCTGCACGCAAGTACTGGGAAGAGCACAAGGAGTATTGGAGTAAAGTTAGAAAAATATGGGAGGATTATATCAATGCCAGCGATGTGATCAGGCTGAAAGAAAAGATCGATAATAAATTACTTCATGAGTACCTGCTTACACTGGCTTCCGATTACAAAGAAAAAAGAGTAAACAAAGATGAGATCGATGGTCGTATTCGTGCCGAGATTGACCGCTTTATAATACCGTCGGAGAAAAAGCTCGCGGGCGCGAGGTAATTCGACCACATTTCATTTTGGTATAACGGAACTCCGTTCATTGTGGAATCCGAATACGCTAAACGGAACAGAGTTCCGTTGTCCAGGTTTCCAATGGATAAGAAAGAACATTGGGGTAGCTGATACCCGGTACGCGTTTGTTGCCGGGTATTTATTAACTAGGATATGTAGGTCACTTGTCCTTCTTAACTTACCCTTACTGATCCGGATCCAGTTGCATAAACTCACGTTTCACCGCTTTGAGCATACTAAAGATCTGCGCCACCTGTATGAGCAGCATCACCGCCAATGCGAGTAAGACAAACCAGGGCAAACGGATCTTTTCAATATTTGTAATGTTTTGGAATTTTTCCAGGTGCCATCCGGCCAATGCCGCGCCGAACGCCATACCCACCAGCAGGAAGGATAGTAATGAGTAGATCATTTTTAAAAACATGATCCGCATGGTGGAATAACCGACTTTGAAGTTTTCGAAAATGGCGGCAGGTATGATCAGTACCAGCGTGATCCAGCTCCAGTTATCGCGAAACCAACTATCACTGAGAGAAAGATTAAGCGCCAGTATCAGCACAATAGAAAGCAAGCCCCAGGGGAAAAGTAAAAAAGTAGAATGTTTGCTGGTCGTTTGTATTGGCATTTTCAGGTTATTTATTAGTAAGATAGAAAATATTATCTGATAGCCTCCCTTTTCAGACGGCAGGCTTGGTAATATTCGACTTAAAACCAATCCCCAACGTCATCCCCCACCTGGTTCATAATTACCAAACCCGACTGCTATCGGATCCCAATCCCCAAATCCTAATTCCCCGCTCCCTTCCATCTCGCAGGGAAGTCTTATATTTAATAAGCATTTCCAGTTATGACTGAACCTTGGTTTCATCAGCTGAAATCGGAAGTAATCAATCTGTTGCGCAACGGGTTATCACCCCAGCTTACCTATCATAGCGTCGCGCATACGGAGGATGTCTTGTGGCATGCCGAACGCATAGGGATCGCGGAGGAGATCGGCGACCAGCGTTTGATGGTACTACTGCAGACGGCTGCCTTGTTTCACGATACCGGGTTTCTTCGTACCTATAAAGGCCACGAGGAGGAATCCTGCCGCATCATGCGGGAAATGCTGGACGCAGACCAGTTTAGTGAAGACGAACTGGATATTATGGAGGGGATGATCATGGCAACAAAAATCCCCCAGACACCGCATACCCTGGCTGAAATGATCATATGTGACGCCGACCTGGACTACCTCGGCAGAAATGATTTTTTTGAGATCAGTGACAGCCTTCGGGTTGAGTTTTTGGCCTATGGCATTATCACCGACAACAGGCAGTGGGACCAGTTGCAGGTGAAATTTTTTGAATCACACCGTTATTTTACTTCGAGTTCACTACAGGATCGATACCCTATAAAAAAACAGCACTATGAAATACTAAAGCAAATATTGCAATAGTCACCGTTTATGAGAAAATAATATGACCTCTCACAAGTTCTGGTTACGTGTGCTGAATGTATATCCCCGCGAATGGGGCACCGTTAAACAACTTTACCTGTTCCAGTTTTTCCAGGGTGCAGGTATTGCCTTCTTTTTTACATCGGCCCTTGCCCGTTTTCTTGAACGTTTTCCCATTACCGAACTCGCGTGGGTGATGATCATGTCTTCGGTCCTGCTCTGGATTGTCGGCTTATTGTACACACGCCTCGAACACGTCATGTCTTTCAAATCCTTTAACCTGGCAGTGATCATTTTTATGGCGGCAAGTGTGTTGCTGGTTTGGGCAGGTAACTACCAGTTCAAACAGGATTGGTTTATTTACCTCACCCTTGGCTGGTTTTATGCATTGTACCTCCTCAACAATCTACAGTTCTGGGGTATCGCTGCCCTGCTCTTCGATCTCCGGCAAAGCAAACGGCTCTTCGCCGTGATCAGTGGTGGCGATATCCCGGCCAAGGCGATCGGGTATTCACTTGCGCTGGTCTTTGTACCTTATACCGGCGCGGCTAACCTCCTGATTTTTGGTGCGGGCTGTATGTTGCTTTCTCTTCCTTTTTTCAATAACCTGGTCCGGTCAAATGCCCCAACCCTTCTACATCACTCGCATAAGCATGCCAGCGGCAAGCGGCCTATTCGAAAAATTGTAGAGAACATAGCCACCCATTCCTATATCAGGCGGATCGCATTCATTTCTCTGATCACATCGGTTTGCGTGATATTGATCACATATGGTTTTTATGGTGAAGTGACTAAGGCCAATAAAACGGATGTAGCCCTGGCAAGCTTTATCGCATTTTTCTATGCCAGCCTGCGCGTCATCGCATTTATTACAAAAATGGTTTTTACAAGCCGCCTTACCGCTTCGCTGGGAGTCCGGCAGTCATTGTTCATCACGCCTTGTGCCATGGTTTTGCTCGCGGTTGTGATTGTACTGGCTGGGAACCTTTCATCCAATCAAAAGATCATATTCTATTTGTTCGGAGCTTGTTCGATGGTAGTGGATGTCCTTAGGACCTCACTCAACTCACCGGTATTACTCACACTCATGCAACCACTGCCAACCTATGAAAGATTGCGGGCGCACAATATCGTGAAAGGAATCATGGATCCCTTTGCTTCGCTTTTCGCTGGCATGTTCCTGCTTGGCCTGGTATATACATATGGCAAAGTGGACCTGATGTTGCTTTGCTACGTGCTTATTGCATTAGGTGTTCTCTGGCTGGCCGGTGTGGTACTGGTAAACCGGCAGTATGTTCAGATACTTATCAAAACGATCAGCAACCGTTATTTCAGCAGGGAGGAATTTAACCTCCATGATGATACCATCAAAGAAATGGTAAAAGATAAGATGATGACGGGTACCGACCAGGAGGTCATCAGTATTTTACGTATGCTGAACAGTGAAGAAGATAAGGTCTCCAATGAGCTGATCGGCCAGTTACTTTTTCATCAATCCAATCCCCTAAAACTGGAAGCATTGCGTTTATTGAAAGAGAGTTCAGATGCTACACGGAGTAAGCTGGAACAACTATTGAAAGAAAACACAGAAACCACGGTGCGGCGGGAGACTGTGCGAGCCATCACGCGACTTGGCAAGGACGACTGGAACCTCGATCAATATCTTGAACAGCAGCGTGAATTGCGTGAAGCTGCGATCGCGGGTATGCTGGTGAATAAAGATCAAAACATCAGGCAAAAAGGCCAGGCAGCTCTTGATCAGCTTTTATTTAGCCCTGAAACACCGGATAAAGTAATGTTGATCGCAATCCTGGAATCGGTAAAAGACGAATACCATCATCCTGCTCATTACAAATTGATCCAGAATGCCAATCCTGATATACGCATAGCTGCGATTGACGCGATAGGAAAAGCCGCGATGAAAGAAACACTGGAAGCGCTGGCCACGCAATTGCCGCTTCACGAAAAACAGGTGTTGGCAGCCTTTCAAAGGTCAGGAATAAAATCCCTGCCTATACTGGAGCGGGAATTGTTTTCCGATGCGTTACCGCCGGATCGGATGGAAAAATTAATATCTCTTTGTGGCCGCATTGGCGGGGAGGAAGCTGCACGGATACTTTTAAAACTTTTAGAAAGGGGAACGCCGTATACCAGCCCCATTGTAAAAGCGCTTCATCGCAGCCGGTTTGTGGCCGGACCGGAAGAGTTGAAATTACTGGAGCCTATTGCCCGTGCGTATATAATATATGGAGTGGAATTATTGCATATGCAGCAAAAACTGGAATCCGAAAATGGAGACTATGCTGTTTTGAACCGCTCCATCCAACTCGAAACCCAGGAGATCCGCGAAGTATTGTTAAGCCTGTTTGGTTGTTTGTACGATCGCGACAAGATCACCAAAGTCAGGCACGGGCTGAGTGCAAAGCAAAAAGACAGTGTGGCAAATGCGATGGAAATTATTGAACTTACTGTGAAGAAAGATATCGGCCGACAGTTTAACCTGATGTTTGAATCCGTGGAGCTTGAACGCCGATGCAATGCCCTGCGATCGCTTTTTACAGAAAAACAATTTGAAAATATAGGACATATCCTGGAAAGGATCCTGTCAGAAAAACCAATACTTTATTTTAACTGGACAAAAGCCTGTTCGATGTATGTTTTAGGAAAACAAGGTAATATCGTTGAAAAAGACCTGTTCCGGAAGTTTATGGAATCCGAAAACAGGTTGTTGAAAGAAACAGCTTTGTTCGCAGCCGCCAACCCTAAAAAAGTAGATTTATGAACGAGAATCAAATAGATAGCCTATTGCTGGTGGAAAAGGTGTTGATACTGAAGTCGCTGAGTATTTTCAAAGACACGCCCGAAAATATCCTCGCCGACCTGGCGCCGCTGATGGAGGAGGAAGAATTTGAGCAGAATACAACCATATTTAAGGAAGGTGAGATCGGGGATTGCATGTACATCATCCATCGTGGAGAGGTCAGGATCCACAAGGGCAATACCACGCTGGCAATATTAAAGGAAAAGGAAGTTTTTGGCGAACTCGCCCTCCTGGATGCCGAACTAAGGTCCGCCACGGCCACCACCAACATGGACTGCATTTTATTTAGGATAGAACAGGAACCTTTCTACGAATTGATTGAAAACCGGACGGAAGTGGCCCGTGGATTCATCAAAATACTCTGCCAACGTCTTAGAGCGCAGAACGAGAAGTCAGTCAACGGGTTATAAAGCTTTGCCATAAGCATATCACACGAACTTTTTTCGGGAAAAAATCGGATAATTAAGCTCTATTTATACTTTTTTGTACAAATGGAATCGTATCTTTGTGGCCCTTTTTTAATAAGACCTGCAAAATTAAGTTATGAGTGAAGAGTTAAGTACGATAGAACAGACGGTTCTTAGCGAGTATAAATATGGTTTTGTTACTGATATTGAAGCAGATGAGGCCCCTAAAGGTCTGAACGAAGACACCGTACGTTTTATTTCAGCGAAGAAGAATGAACCCGCCTGGCTATTGGAATGGAGATTGAAAGCATTTCGCCATTGGTTGAAAATGGAAGAGCCGGCCTGGGCCAAAATTAGTTACCCGCCAATCAACTACCAGGATATTATTTATTATTCTGCACCAAAGCAAAAGATAAACCCCAACAGCCTTGATGAGATCGATCCGGAACTCCGGCGGACTTTTGAGAAACTGGGTATTTCGCTTGAAGAACAAAAAAGACTGACCGGGGTGGCGGTTGATGCGGTTATCGACAGTGTTTCGATCGGAACCACATTTAAAGAGCAACTGGCGGAACTCGGGATCATATTCTGTTCGATGAGTGAAGCCGTGCAGGAACATCCGGAGCTTGTAAAAAAATATCTCGGTTCTGTAGTACCAATCACTGATAATTATTTCGCCGCGCTGAATTCAGCTGTTTTCAGTGATGGCTCATTTTGTTTTATTCCAAAAGGCGTTCGCTGCCCGATGGAACTGTCTACCTATTTCCGTATCAACGCCGAGAATACAGGTCAGTTTGAAAGAACGCTGATAGTTGCCGAAGATGCAAGCTATGTAAGTTACCTCGAAGGCTGCACCGCACCCATGCGTGATGAAAACCAGTTGCATGCCGCAGTTGTGGAGCTTATCGCGATGGATGATGCGGAGATCAAGTACTCCACTGTTCAAAACTGGTATCCCGGTGATAAAGATGGAAACGGCGGTATCTACAATTTCGTAACAAAACGCGGTATTTGCCAGGGCAAAAATTCTAAGATCTCATGGACACAGGTGGAAACTGGTTCTGCTATCACCTGGAAATACCCGGGTGTGATCTTAAAAGGTGATAATTCGGTGGGTGAATTCTATTCGATCGCTGTTACAAATCATCACCAGCAGGCCGATACCGGTACGAAAATGCAACACATCGGTAAGAACACAAAAAGTCGCATCGTTTCCAAAGGCATATCTGCCGGCGTAAGTAATAATAGTTACCGCGGACTGGTTCATGTAAGCAAGAAAGCGGAGAATGCACGCAATTTCTCCCAATGCGATTCATTGCTTTTGGGCGACAAATGCGGTGCGCATACGTTCCCATATATCGAAGTGAAGAACAATTCAGCTATAGTGGAACACGAAGCTACTACTTCCAAGATCGGGGAAGACCAGATATTTTATTGCAACCAGCGCGGCATCGACACGGAAACTGCCGTGGCATTGATCGTAAACGGATTCGCGAGGGAAGTGATGAACCAGCTCCCGATGGAATTCGCCGTAGAAGCTCAAAAGCTGTTAGCAGTGAGCCTTGAAGGTAGTGTTGGCTAATTGACAGGAATTTGGAAGAAGCAGAGGTAAGGCTTCAAAATAATAAATAACGACTTTAACATAATAATCTATAAACATGCTTTCGATTAAAAACTTACATGCCGGAACCGGGGAAAGGAAGATATTAAATGGGATCAACCTGGAAATTAAAGCGGGGGAAGTGCATGCTATCATGGGGCCGAATGGTTCTGGTAAAAGTACACTTGCATCGGTGTTGGCCGGCAGGAAGGAATATGATGTGTTGAACGGATCAGTGGAATTCCTCGGTAAAGACCTGTTGGAGCTTTCTCCCGAGGAGAGGGCAGGCGAGGGAGTTTTTCTTGCCTTTCAATACCCTGTTGAGATACCAGGTCTGAGCACAACCAATTTTATAAAAACCGCAGTCAACGAGGTTAGAAAATACCGCGGCCAGGAAGCTCTCGATGCAGTTTCGTTTTTGAAACTGATGAAAGAGAAAATGGCACTGATGAATATGGACCAGGCCCTGTTAAGCCGTTCGCTGAATGAAGGCTTTTCGGGTGGTGAAAAGAAAAGGAACGAGATTTTCCAGATGGCGATGCTGCAACCCAAGCTGGCAGTATTGGATGAAACTGATTCTGGTCTCGATATCGACGCCATTCGTGTGGTTGCAAACGGTGTGAATAAACTTCGCAGCAAAGACAATGCGATATTGATGGTGACACACTACCAGCGCCTGCTTGACTATATTGTCCCCGATTTTGTACATGTTTTATACAATGGACGAATCGTGAAATCAGGACCGAAAGAACTGGCGCTTGAACTGGAAGAAAGAGGATATGAGTTTATAAAAGATGAAGTAAACGTAGGCCAGGAAGCCTAACGAGGGATTCATTTTTATTCTCAAATCTTTCAAAACTTTAGACAAGATGAACAATATTGATATTTTTAGAGAGCCTTTTAATCGTCTTCAGGCGACTGATGCCGATCAGGGTCTTGGCGCGATCCGCGAGAAAGCCTTTACGGACTTGGGCAAAATGGGTATTCCCACTGTAAAACATGAGGAGTGGAAATATACAAGGGTCAGTAGCTTATTCAGCAAAGACTTTCAATTGGACGTGGAAGCTGTTGATGTGTCGGTTACTGCCACGGATCTAGATAGTCTTCGTTTACCGGGTGATGAGCAGTCCAATTCCCTGGTTTTTGTAAATGGAAAATTTTCGTTCCCGCTTTCAAAAATAATCTCAAAACATATCGTGGTCATGCCCCTCGGGGAGGCCGCGAAGAATGAATACGCTGATATTGTATCAAAACATTTTGGACATAGCAGCCAATATTTAAAGGATGGTATACATGCGCTCAATACCTCGTTTATCCAGGGGGCCGTGTTTGTACAGGTGAAGAAAGGAAAACTGCTGGAACATCCCGTTTATATATACAACGTAACGGATGCCCGTAGCAGGAGTGTCCTTGCCCAACCGCGGAGCCTTGTACATATTGAGGAGAACGCACAGGCACAGTTTGCCGAAACATATGCCAGTATCGGCAGCGACGCGAGCTTTACTAACCAGGTAACGGAATTTATAGTTGAGCAGGACGCCGTGCTGGAATATTATAAGATACAAAATGAGTCCAGCGAGAGTAATAACGTGAGCACTACACATATCAGGCAGGTTGGAAAAAGCTATACGCATACTGTCACCATTTCTCTGAACGGCGGTATCGTACGCAACAACCTTAATGTGATCCTCGATGCGGAGCGTTGCGAGTCGCACCTATATGGTCTTTATTTTCCGGACGGGCATACACATATCGACAATCATACCCTGGTAGATAACGTAAAGCCAAACTGCTTTAGCAACGAATTTTATAAAGGCATTATCGACGGAGAAGCCGGGGCTGTGTTTAACGGGAAGATCTTTGTTCGTCCACAGGCACAGAAAACAAACGCGTACCAGTCCAATAAGAATATATTGCTCTCGGATTTTGCATCAGTGAATACAAAACCCCAGCTTGAAATTTTTGCCGATGATGTAAAATGTTCGCACGGCTGTACCGTTGGGCAATTGAATGAAGAAGGATTGTTTTACCTGCAATCGAGAGGGATCTCCGAGAAAAACGCGAAGGCGTTGTTGTTACACGCGTTTGCAGAAGATATCCTGGATCATATCAAATTGCAGCCGCTGCGCGAGTATGTGGACGGTCTTATTTCAGAACGCTTAGATTTTAATTTGTAATGATAACCGGTTCGGCGATACAGGCAGGCATTGATATCGTAGCGATACGAAAGCAATTTCCAATTCTCGATCGTGAAGTGAAAGGAAAGCCGCTCGTATATCTCGACAATGCAGCCAGCTCACAGAAGCCACAGGTTGTGATTGACGCGCTGGTGGAGTATTATACGAGATATAATGCCAATATTCACCGCGGTATACATACGCTGGCCGAAGAAGCCACCGCTGCATTTGAAGCAACCCGGGACAGGGTAAAAGATTTTATCGGTGCCTCTTCGCGTGAAGAGATCATTTTTACCCGTGGCACCACGGAAGGGATCAACCTCGTAGCATATACCTGGGGTCGCCAGCATATCAAAGAAGGCGATGAGTTGATCATCTCGGGTATGGAACATCATTCCAACATTGTACCCTGGCAGGTATTGTGTGAAGAGAAGAAAGCTGTACTCAGAGTTGTACCAGTTAATGACCAGGGAGAACTATTGATGGATGAATACCGGAAACTGCTTAGCGACCGGACCAAACTCGTTAAAATTGTTCATGCTTCTAATTCGCTGGGTACGATCAACCCGGTAAAAGAGATTATCGACGCCGCCCATAACGTCGGAGCTGTTGTGATGGTGGATGGCGCTCAATCCAGCGTGCACCTGGATATCGATGTGCAGCAGATGGACTGCGATTTTTTTGCGTTTTCCGCGCATAAGCTTTATGGACCCACAGGCGCAGGTATATTGTACGGTAAGAAAGCGTTGCTGGAATCCATGCCTGTTTTCCAGGGCGGTGGTGAGATGATAAAAGAAGTGAGTTTTGACAAAACAACGTTCAACGATCTGCCCTATAAATATGAAGCAGGTACACCTAATATTGCGGATGTTGTAGCATTTAAAGCGGCACTCGATTTCGTGGACCAGGTAGGAAGGGATGATATCCGCAGGCACGAAGAAGAATTGTTGCAATATGCAACAGCAAAACTGGAACAGGTTCCTGGACTAAGGATAATTGGAAGGGCCCGGGAGAAAGTGAGTCTTGTATCTTTTATAATTGATAAAGTACATCCGCAGGACCTGGGCATTTTGCTGGATAATCGCGGGATTGCAGTAAGAACGGGTCATCATTGTACCCAGCCACTGATGGACCGCTTTTGTATCCCTGGTACCACAAGAGCTTCGTTTGCGGTGTATAATACAAAAGAGGAGGTCGATGAGCTGGTAAGAGGACTGGAAAAAGCGATAAAAATTTTATTGTAGGAATGAGTGATCGCAGTGGCATACAGGCAATAGAAAGAGAGATTGTGGAGGAATTCGCGTTGTTCGATTCCTGGGATGATAAGTATGAGTATATTATTGACCTTGGAAAAAAGTTGCCACCCCTGGAAGAGAAGTTTAAGAAAGACGAGAACAAAGTGCGAGGTTGCCAGTCCACGGTTTGGCTGGTGGCCGACTATCGCGACGGGAAAGTATTTTACAAAGCCGAAAGCGACGCCGTGATTGTAAAGGGTTTGATCAGTATGTTGATCCGGGTTTTATCGGGACATACGCCCGATGAGATCATCAACGCGAAGCTGGATTTTATCCGCGAGATCGGCATGACGACACACCTGGCACAAACCCGGTCAAACGGTTTGCTGGCGATGGTGAAGCAAATGAAAAATTTCGCATTAGCATACAAATTAAAGAACGCTGCAAAAATTTAAGCTGATGGAAACCCCAGAATTGAAGCAGAAGGTGATCGAATGCCTGCAAACGATATACGATCCTGAGATCCCGGTGAATATCTGGGAGCTTGGTTTGATCTATGAGGTAGAGGTGTTACCGCTCAACAATGTGCAGATCGTGATGACACTTACCTCACCTGCCTGCCCGGCCGCACAATCCATACCTGTAGAAATAGACCAGAAAGTAAGGCAGATCGAAGGAGTGAATGATGTTCATGTGGCCGTAACCTGGACTCCGCCATGGAATAAAAGCATGATGTCCGAAGCTGCCCAATTGGAATTGGGAATGTTATAAAACGATTGAACAGTATGAAAATTACCGCACAGGAAGAATATGGATTGCGTATACTGATTCGCATCGCCAGGAATGACCAGGGCATGAGTATACCCCAGCTTAGCGAATCGGAAGGACTGAGCGAGCATTATGTGGCTAAGCTTACCCGTGTACTGCGCCTGGCCGGGTTTGTGAATAGCACGCCGGGATATAAAGGTGGATATGTGCTGGCCATGCCTGCCAATAAAATCAATATAAATAAAGTGTTGAAAGCGCTCGGCGGACCATTATTCCACAATGAATTTTGTGGAATGCACGCGGGAAATCTAAAACTCTGTACAAACTCGGTTGAATGTTCCGCACGCTCACTCTGGCAGATGATCCAGTTTAGTGTGGATCAGCTTTTAGATCGTATTACACTTCATGACCTGGTTAATTCAGGCCAAAAATCAACCGAGGACCTGAGGATGATTCTCCAGGAAAGCAATAAACTTGTTATCCCGGAATAGCCCTGTCTTTGTGATGTAGCGTAACGGCCTGTTATGTTCTCCAAACTACAAAAAATCGTTCCCGCGGGATGAAATATTTTCCGCGCCCCTGTTTTCAAAGGTTTAATCAAAGCCAAAATATTTTTTTTGGGGCCTCAAAGTGCATCGTAAATCAACTAGTGTTAGCAGATCGCACCCTCACTCACTAGGTACCTGGAACAAGTATCCTGCATATACTTAACGCTGTGTCCTGACATGTTTTATATCTTCTTATAAACTTTGATGCCTCGAGGGTAATAAAAAGCTGTGCTTTTTTTGTCGTAGAATTTCAGGAAACCACATTCGTAAATTTTTCAACTTACAGTGATAGTATTTTATGCAAACCGGTTCTTAATAATTGGAACAAGTCATAGTCCCTTTTACTTTTTTTAAGAATTACGGCACCCATACTTTTAACGCATAAAAAATCATAAACTTATGAAAACAAAATTTCCGATCCTGTCCCTGGGTGTAGTTATGATGTTCGCCACCGCATGGACTTCTCCGGGAAACCAGATGAAGGCTTTTGAAACCAAAATCTATTCATCCATTGCTTCCACCAAACCTGCGGGTGATTTTTCTTTTTTCCGTACACACAGGCAGGGAAAAGGCATTGCGGCCACATGGGGCCTCAAATCTGAATCTGGCACCATTGGTTTCAAACTGGAGAAAACATATGAAGATCCCACCGATGAATACGCGGTCTGGGAGGAAGTTGCATTCGTGCCCTGTACCGGCAGCCGCAGTTACAAAAACATTGATAATAATGTTTATCCCGGCAATATTAGTTACCGGGTAGTGGCGCAGAAGGCCAATGGTACTGCAGGTGAATTCGCGATTTCTATGGTGCGAATCGTTAGACATTAACCATTGACTAAAAGAGTTACCGTTGTACCAGGTGTACACGGTAATTTTTTTTAACGGGTTTACCCACATGTAAAACTGTTCTATGAAAACAACTCTACTCACTGCACTGTATTTTCTGTTAAGCTTTACCGGTTATGCCCAGATAACCACACCGATCGTGAAAGCAAGATTTGGCGTGGATGCAGATTTGCGGGCAAATTTTTTTGACGGAAGTATATCTTCCGGTAATGACGACTGGTTCAATAACGGAACCGCCGGAACCGGGGAGTTTGTGATTGATACTACCGGCGCCGCAGCTATGATTGCCGGGTATAACGCCGATGTATCACCGTGGACTAAGCGTATGAGATCCTTTTATCGTGGCATGAGCAAGCCACCATTTAGCGTTGTAAGCAACCGGCTTTGGCTGGATGCTCTATTTGTCAGGGACTACCACGGCAATGATACAACCGTTTACACAACGGGTGCAGATAAAAATGGAATGAGCCCTGCATTATGGACTGGCGGCATACAGGGTATTCCTGATAAAAATGATATTCTTGATACTTACGTGCATGTAAGAAGAGCGGGCCCTAACACCACTGACTCATTGTGGATGTTTGGTGCTTTATCACTCGATAATACAACAGGTAACAGGTACTTTGATTTTGAGATGTACCAGACAGACATTTATTATGACCGGCCTTCAGGAAAATTCTATGGATACGGGCCTGACGCGGGACATACAAGCTGGAAATTCGATGCTGCCGGGAATATTCTTTCCCCGGGCGATATTATTTTTAATGGTGAGTTTCAAAGTGGTTCATTGACGAAAATAGAAGCCAGGATCTGGGTAAAAAGAACCGACTGGCAGAATTTGACACCTGCTACATTTAATTGGGGTACCCAGTTTGACGGTAGTGGTGCTGGTTCCGAGTATGGCTACGCCAGTATTTCACCTAATACGCTTGGTGCTTTCTATACAGGGCTAGGTAGTGCGAATAATGCATGGGCTGGTCCATTTGGCCTGGTTCTACAGGATAATAGCCTGGCATATACCAATCCAGGACCCGCATCCACAACAAACAGTAAATATATAGCCAATCAATTCATTGAATTCTCTGTAAACCTTACAAAGCTGGGACTCGACCCGGTAACTCTTTTGGGGGGTGACATTTGTGGAACACCTTTCAACCGAATTATCATAAAAACCCGGGCATCCGCTTCATTCACTGCCGAGCTAAAAGATTTTGTCGCGCCTACCGATCTTTTCCTGGCACCTCGGGCGATAGCATTGACGGAAACACCTTACATATGCGATGACGGTACTAATATTGCCGAAATCCATGTCACTAACCCGCTACCCACATCTTTTTATCAATGGACAACTCCGGATGGAAACATCGTAACCAATCCCTCAACAGGCCCTTCAATTATAGTTGACCAGCCCGGCACCTACATTGTGACGCATTTTCTATCCGAGGGATGTAATGTATATGCAACGGATACAGTATTGGTGCAACCATTTTCTACCTGTGATGTGTTGGAGAATGTATTGGTGGATTTCAAAGGCGGAGTCAGTGGAAACGAAGCCATGCTTGACTGGCGGGTGGTGAATAATCTCAAAGTAGGGCATTTTGAAGTGGAGCGGAGTTTTGACGGAGTTAATTTCAAGCCAGTAGCCCGGATCAACCGGAAAGAGCCTGCTATAGATAATGAAGACTATGAATATAGCGAGGGCCTCGAAAATTTGGTGTTCGAGCATATTTATTATCGCATTAAAATCGTTACCGGTAGCAATATCAAATACAGCAATATTGTTATGATAATAACTGAGCCGGTATCGAAAACAAAAGTCACTATCTTTCCAAACCCGGCCAGGGATGTGGCGATGTTACACGTATCTGCTTCCAGGAATAGCTTAATGCGGGCTGAAGTATATGACGCAGCAGGTAAGCGTGTAAGGTCCGCTTCTTATTTTGTCAAATCAGGTGGAAACATTGTCAGCTTGGGTGATTTTCAACAACAGCCAGATGGGATTTATTTTGTTACCATATTTCTTGATGATGAAATCATCAGGCAAAAAATATTGATATCACGAAAAGAGGCAAAGTAGATCCGAAGATGGACTACTTTGCCCTTAATTAATTAGAATAACCTTTTACTATTAGTTTTTGCTGACAATGATTTTTTCAACAACCTGTGCTCTTGTCTGCGTGTTCGAAACACGGAGGTGATAAACACCCGGGGTGAGATTATCCACCTGCATGTTGTTTCTAAGACCTTTCCACTGTTTTACAACGCGGCCGGTCATGTCGACCAGGATCACATCATAAAGGTCGTTAGAAGCAGCAAACATAACCTTCACGCTACCGTTGGTGCTTGGATTGGGGTAAACGATCACTTTTGATTTTTGACTTTCACCGCCAACTGACCTTATTTCACTGTACTTATAATCACCATTGAAATCCGTTTGTTTTAAGCGATAGTAGGATACACCCGCGCTGGTGTTGATGTCCTGGTATTGGTAGTTCAATTTAGAATTGCTGTTACCGCCGGGTGCCTGGGTGGGGATAAAGGCCAACTCAGTCCACACGCCATTGATCTCGCGCTCTACGGCAAAACCATTGTTGTTAAGTTCGGTGCTGGTCTCCCATTGCAGTGTAACTACTGAGGCTTCTCTTTTTACGAAGAAGGAGGTAAACGAAACCGGGAGTGTTGCACAACCAAGTGTATTAATATTCGCTTTTGTAATGGTGACAGTAGCGGCACCTGGTGCAGTTGCGGTAGCCCTTACGATGACGGGAACATCATCATATTGCGACAGATTAGAGTATGGCGGATACGACATACCGTTAAAGAAAAGCTTGGTGGTCGGCGCCAAAACGATTGGGTTGGGAAGTGCCGGGCTCAACGCGCTGGTAATATCGATATCACCGGCATCGATCGTATTGTTTAGGTTTACATCCAGGAATACAGATGCAACAACAGATTCGGTCAGTGAAGTATGACCATTTTCCAATGCCAGATTTAGCAAGCGGGGTTTAGCACATTGTTTAAATCCTGTAATAACCGGGTCGTTAAACAAAATGGTAATGATGCCATCATTTTCACAGTGTACTACCTGACTCAGATTAGATTGGCTTGCCCAAACATCACCTTTAACTGTTACGGGTACATCACAGGTAGAAAAATTGATCACTACATTGGTAAGGGTATATAGCGTCCCCGTTTTTGTAAACGTAACACCGGCGTGAGTAATTGGTACTGAAGGATCGGTTGGGTATTCGTGATACAATGCTGCTGAGTTCTTACCGGGGTCTATGATCGCCAATGTGGTTATTGCATTAGACAGCTGCGCTGCTGTTGGAGGATCTGTGTAAGTAATATTTGGATAATTGTTGACGGGCGCTGTTTCCCAGAGATGGATAAAAGCGTATTTATTTCCGTTATTAAAAGAACCCGTAAAACTGATATCCAGCGTAGCCTGGCAACCCGCGCTGCTGCTTGTAACATTCCGGACAACGATTTGCAGGTTGGAAACCGTACACTGCGCATCAGCTTTCATAAACCCTGCTGCAAAGAGCAGAAGAATAGGGAGTAGAATTTTTTTCATAACATTTGTTTTATTAGGGACGATAATTGTTTGCTTCTTTACGCTGGATAATATCCAGGGTTCGGTTTACCAGGCTGGGAGTTAGCATAGGTTATACAGCTACGCCTGCAACAAAACAGGTATTGTTTTGCAATGGCAGCATGCCAACTAAACTCTTATAAATTTGGATTTGGGTACGGCTTTTTCAAAAGAAGCGGCCAGGGATGGCCAGGATGGTAGGGCAAACCTATAAAATAGTTTTATAGTTTACAAGCCTTTTTGGGGATTTTTTCGAAGTAGTTTAACGGAATGCCCCGTTTTTTATCTAAGTAATTGTCCGGTTTTACAAGATCCCACAAAAATTATCAAACAAGGCAACAAGGGATTGCTTTAGCTGAAAAGTCCACTTAAACCTCAGTGGGCAGGCCATTTTGACAACCAAATCAAGGTTTGATTAATATGCCATCTGGTTTTTATTGTATTTATTGCGGTATTCTACCGGCGACAACCCTACGATCTTCTTAAAAACGGTTCTGAATGCTTTGATGTCTGAATAGCCAACTTCGTACATCACTTCACTTACATTCATGCGGGTGGTTTCAAATTTTTTCTTGGCCGCCTCGATCTTGACACGCTGGATATATTCGGCGGGTGAATTATTGGTGGCTTTCTTAAATCTTCTTTCGAAGTGACGCCGGCCAATGGTAAACCTGGTTGCCAGCTCTTCAATCGTAATTTTTTCTGTAATATTTTTTTCTATGAACTCCTGGGCCTGGATGATCGGCTCATCTTCGTGTTTTTTGTGGCCATTGAACATGATAAATGGAGACTGGGACTTGCGATCGATCTCAATGGCGAAAAATTTCGAGGCGCGTATGGCCATTTCGCGGCCGGTATATTTTTCGACAAGGTGTAATAATAGATTCCAGTAGGAACTGGCGCCTCCGCTCGAATATATGCCCTGCTCTTCGGTGATAATGCTTCCGTCGGCCACGGTGATATCGGGGAACATATTCCTGAACTCACTGGCAAACAGCCAGTGGGTAGAACATTTTTTACCAGCCAGCAATCCTGATGCGCCCAGTAAAAAGGCACCCAGGCAAAGCGAGGCCACTTCCGCGCCACCTGCATATTGATCCTTTATCCAGGGGATAAAATCCTTGTTTAATTCGATCGCCGCTTTCATATCCCCCGACAGGGCGGGAATGATCACCAGGTCGGTCCTGGTTACTTCTTTCAGCAGGTGATCGGGATGCACAGCGAAAACGCCATCATTTAAGGTCACGTTTTTCGAAAGCCCAACCAATCGAACATCAAAAGCGGGATCCTCGCCTTTCTCGGCGAGAAACATATTGACTGCGGAAAAGATATACCTCGGATCAACAATCGCGGCAGGTACCGCGCCTTCAGGGACAAGAATCGAAATGTGTTTCATGGTTTTTTATTGTGAACTCGTGAATAAGGTATATGAAATTACAAAATTTGAGGGGTTGCACCCGGTCGTTTATCGTACGGACGGTCAAAAACAAGTATTGACCGACAGAATGCTGTTTTAAACCTACAGGTCGCAACTAACCCCTTATTAAGTCTCAGTTATACAGCGCAAATCTCTTAGGCGGCTTATATTTTTGTGGTTGCGCCAGTCTTAAGATGCGGCTTCATATTACGCTTATAACCAATGGAAATTTAGTAGCATGCGGAAGTTGATTGTATCCATGAATTTAACACTCGACGGATTTATGGCAGGTGCCGATAGAGAACTCGACTGGCACTTTCATAGCTGGTCTTCCCGAATGGCAAGGGTGCTGGGCGAGCAACTGGGCCAGGCGGATACTATCCTGCTGGGGCGTATCACTTATACTGCCATGGCTGGGTTCTGGCCGACACAGCTCCACAACCTTTCGCTCTCAAGAGAAGACATTGCTTTTGCCGGGATGATGAATAGTCACAGGAAGATCGTGTTTTCAAATACACTGGATAAACCGCTTTGGAACAATACGATCATTGTCAGGGGAGATATTCCACATGAAGTGAGAAAGCTAAAAGAAATGCCTGGAGCCAATATCATTATTTATGGCAGTGGAAGCCTGGTGTCTTCCGTGATGCGCTCCAACCTCGTAGACGAGTATACACTGTGGGTGCATCCTGTTTTTTTAGGTAAAGGAAAGCCGATGTATGACGAACTAAACAGAGCAATCCCGATGGACTTGCTTGGCACCGAATCTTTTGGTTCGGGTGTAGTGAAGATGGATTTCCAGCCAGTACAATCTAGGAGCGGTCAAACTGATATCAAAACGCCTGATCTCGATCGCAAGTTCAGTGATATCAGCACAGGGCTTTATAATTGATGCTTATTTTTTATTGGCCAAAACATCTGGTTAAAGTCAGGCTAAAATTAGTTCTTGCTAACCGTACCAAAATGACTGAGCGCTTCCAATATGCCGCCGGCGCCAGAATCAGATGCAATATAAGTGGAAGGGTAGTCTGCCACCGCTTCCAGCAGTTCGGGCTCAGAGTTGCCTACTGCTACACCTTTGAACTTGGTTTGAAAAAGCGAAAGATCATTTAATGTATCTCCGGCAACTAATACATCAGATCTGTCCTGGCCAAGGTGGTTTACAAGAAGGGTCAACGTGCTGCCTTTATTTACGCCGCGCGGGAGTATATCCAGGAACCTGTTGGCAGAATAGATTACTTCGCATTGCAGATCCTTTAACTGGTTTCTAACTGCTTCCACGATGCTGAGATCTTCCACAAAATAGGATCGCCGATTATTGAGCGGGACTTCCTGCAGGGTCAAACCGGGTAAATGTTCTATCCGCTTTTGGATTTCGTCATCACCAGGCCACAGCGCGTCTATATTTGATTGCAGGGGTTCTACGGGTTGTATGCCATCACCTTTAAATATACTGGCACCAACATCCCCGATAATGAAATCGGGTCGCGGTAAATGCGGATCGGTGAAAAGTTCCTGTACAGACTCCCTGCCCCTGCCGGTTACGAAGATCAGGCAGACATTACTGTTATTTCGGAGAAGGGAATACAGCTTTTCTTTACTGGAACTGGTGCCTCCTAAAAATGTACCGTCTAAGTCCGTTGCCAACACAAGTGAGGCATTGTTATTAATCGTCATACGTAGTGCAAATTTACGATATATATTCCCGGGGGCAGTGTTAAAACCATTTCTAATAATGTTCTAACATCGTGGGTGCAGAATAGTCATGATACCCAAAGGACTATTTGTGAACTGGCCTGGGGCAGAATAGGGGAATTTCCATAGTAAAGCGAATTTATTAGTCACCCTATTGAAATTGCGAATCCAAGAAACTATATTTACCTCCTTTCCAACCAAACTAACCCAAATGAAGACTTTGTTATGGATCTCTTTACAATTTTTATTCGCTTTCACACTAAATGCCCAGAAATATTCTTTCAAAAAAGGTAAAATCACCGCTGATGCTGTAGTAATCGCTAAGTATGACTCGAAAGGCGGTGTATTCAAAAAGCTTACCATAAAGTTTGCTTCGACAGATGATCAACAAATCCTGTATATGGAAGGTCAGCGTTATGATTTCGACAATCCTTTTCTTCCGGATGGCGTAGCGTACCTTAATTTCAGTCAGCCTGCCAATCCAGGCAAAACAATCCAATACAAACTTCCAAGGGTAATGAATGAAAAGGAAATTTTGATGCACCTGTTCAAAGACGGTTCCACGTCCTTTATTAAAGACAATAAAGTTGATGAAGAGGAATTTTCTAAGTTTGTGGGAACCACTCCCTACAATTTCACCACTGATTCCCTCGCTGTAAGAAAAATGGAGGAGGAAAACAAGGCCCGGATTGCGAAGCTTATTCCTCGCGATAAATCCAAACCAATAGAATTGAAAAAGGTAGACATAAAAGATAAAAGCGCGGTGTCCGAAACCATAGTCTTCGATATCTACCAGGCTCAGTTGATAATTGGAAGATTGGAAAAGCGCATCACACAGGGGATGTCGCAAAAAGTTGATTATAGTGTTTGGATTAAATCTGAACCGTTCGTCTATGAAGGAAAACAATACAATTACAGCCCTGTCGCTTACTTTGAAAATGCATCTGATACATTCGATAACGAAGTTATCATGATGAAAGATAAAAGTGAAGTGAAATTTAAAACTCCCGGCAGTATGTATCAAAGCGCTGAGTACCCATTTGTCAACTGGTTAATTAGTTCTGGGAACCTCTGAGGTCTGTAGATTATAACTTTTGCACAGGGGGTAGGCTTATTTTGCTTTCCAGGCGCAGCACAAAAATTGCTCGATGGCCTTATAGTATGCTCAATATTACTGCCGAAGAATACGGGGAAATTAACAAACAACAACCCTACTATCTTCCATCAATTATAGATAAATATAATAATTGAGCTAGCTCGCGATAGCAGTTACAACTTATGCAGTAAAACCCTCCAAAGAGGGTTAAAAAAAGTGTTCATGAAAAAATTGGAAATCATCTGGTAGCCTCGACAGGAATCGAACCTGTATCTGGAGCTTCGGAAACTCTTATACTATCCATTGTACTACGAGGCCGGATAATTTGAAAATTAGTTAATTTGAAAATTTGAAAATGCATTTTCAAATTAGCCTATTCTCAAATTTCAAATTAAACCCGGGGCATTGGTGGCAAATATCTTTACCGCAATGGCGAGCAATATTACGCCAAAAAATTTTCTCACGGCGATCAAACCTGCTGGTCCCAGCAGGCGGGCGATCAGGTCCAGCGATTTTAAAACAATATAAACGATCACCAGGTTGGCCAGGATGCCAAGCAGAATGGCGGTTTCCGTAAAATTGGCCTTTAGCGACATAATGGTGGTAAGCGTTCCCGACCCTGCGATCAGCGGAAAAGCGATGGGTACTACCGTTGCTGCCTTTACATCTTTTTCGCTTTTGAAAAACTCATGGCCCAGCACCATCTCCAAACCAATAATAAAGATCACGATGGAGCCGCCTACGGCAAACGACCGCGCATCAAGTCCCAGCAGGTTGAGAAAAGCTTCCCCAATAAAAAGAAAAACGATCATCAGCCCACCCGAAATGATGGTTGCACGAAATTCATTGATGCCGCCCGCTTTTTGTTTCAGGGAGATCAATACCGGTACCGATCCGATTATATCGATAACCGCGAAAAGCGTAAAGGATACGGTGAACAGATCGCTGAAGTCAAATCTCATGGGGATGATTTTAAAGTAAAGTTAGGGTTTGCGCCGGTTGCCGGGGCTGCCGGGAAGACGGGGAGGCAGGAAGTAATATAAGTTGGATGTGTTTAGCCGGGGAAAAAAGACGGGAAGTAATTTTCATCATCTAAATCCAAACCCGAATATCATTAACTACCCAGTTCCCGTGCATCAAGCCAATCATCGACCCCCACTCACGACTCCCGACTCACGACTCACGTCTCACCACTCACAATTTAATCCTAACCCCCGCCGTAAAATTGCACCCCAGGGTCGTGAAACCATACACTTCGTAATAATCGGTGTCCAGGATATTATTTACCTGCACAAATAGCTTTAGCTTCTTTTTCATCAATGAATATTCTGCATATGCGTCCCATAGTGTATAGCTATCCAGCGTGACCGCATCATTGTTGAAGGTAACGGGATTGAAAAACAGGTCGTCCCGTTTCCCCGCATAGCCGAGGTTTGTGCTGACAAATAGGTTTGAATTCAGCTGGTAGCCGATGTTGGCACCCAGACGATGTTTGGGTCTCCGAACCAGGTTATAATAACTTGTGTCTTTCCCATT
>JAEYOL010000123.1 GCA_023411775.1 Bacteroidota bacterium
CCGTCATAAGTATAGGTTTAAGGGAATATCTAGATAGAAAATCTCATGCCAGCCTGATCATTTGAGTACCAGGTGCAAAAAGAAAAATTAGCAACAATAAAAAACAAGATTGCAATCGGTTTAAAAAGATTTTTCTACCCTTATAAAGAAGGAGATATGAATAATAGTGGCACATTCTTGGACATTATAAACATCAATGGCAACCCAACACAACTTTAAGAATGAGGAACAAGAGGAATCTTTACCCTTAAAAGAGGAAACGCAACCCCCTATAAGCACCGGGAAAAAAGCAGGAATCGCATTAGTCGGTCTTGGAAAATACAGTGAAGAACAACTTGGGCCTGCATTGCTGGAGACGAAACACTGCCGCCTGGCAGGAATTGTCACTGGCACGTCATCAAAAATCCCTGATTGGCAGACAAAATATAATATCCCCGACTCAAATGTTTACAGCTATGAGAATTTCGATAGCATTAAGGAAAATAAAGAAATAGACATCGTATATATCGTATTACCGAACGCGTTACATGCAGAATTTGTAATACGCGCAGCCAGGGCGGGGAAACATGTAATCTGCGAAAAGCCCATGGCGATTTCAGTCGCGGAGTGCGACAAGATGATCAAGGCCTGCCGTGAATCCGGCAAATTACTTTCCATAGGATACCGGCTGCATTTTGAACCTCATCACCAGCAAATGACGCAACTGGGTCAAAACAGAGGATATGGGCGATTAATCGAACTGTCTGCTAAACATGGCAGCAGTACTGTCGAAGGCTGGCGTCTTGATAAATCACTTGCCGGTGGTGGCCCGCTTATGGACCTGGGCATTTATTGCATACAGGCTGCAAGGTATACCACTGGTATGGAGCCCATTTCAATTACAGCAAAACGCGGAGCTGACTCCCAGCCAGGGCGGTTTAAAAACATCGAAGAATCCCTCCAATGGGAAATGGAATTCCCTGACGGGATCATCGCGCGATGTGAGACCAGTTACACCAGCGATATGGATCTGCTTCATGTGAATGCAACGCATGGATGGTTTGAGCTTTCACCAGCATATGGCTACTCGGGTATCCAGGGTAAAACAGCCACAGGGTTTATGGACCTTCCACAAGTAAACCAGCAGGCACTGCAAATGGATGATTTCGCCATTTCTGTGTTGAACAACACACCTGTCAGTGTCCCGGGTACTATGGGCAGAGCAGATCTCGTGATCATTGAAGCTATTTATGAAGCCATGGAATCGGGGAAAAAGATTTCAATACCCGAAGTCGCGAATTTAAAGACTGTCTAAACTTATGACCACATTAAAATATTTTAAGCAGTCTCCTCTGCTAATTTTGCGCGCCTGTTAACAATATTCTTTGCAAGTGTATTCAACTTAGTATCCGCCTGCTGTTCTTCCTCGAGGGTCAGTCTAAGACGCTTGGCAATGGCATCATATCCCAGCATTTCAGCGTAGTGTGCCGCTGACCCATAACCGGAGATTTCATAATGTTCCACTTTTTGCGCTCCTGCAATCAGGGCAGCATCCATTCCTTCAGCTGTTGCATCCTTAGCCATCACTTTCTGTCCTTCTTCAAGGATGCCTTTCATACCTGGATTGAAATCACCTTGCGGATCTATTCCCAGCCCTTTACAAATCATTTCAAGTGCAACTTTATGCTGCTCGGTTTCTGCCAGGTGCAAAGCCAAACTCTTTTTAAGACCTGGGTTTTTTGCACGTTCGATCATCGCCGGCATGGCTTCTACCAGCATGTTCTCGGCGCTCCAAAGTACCTGTAGTTCATGAAAAAACAGGTCTTCAAGATTTTTAATTGCCTTCATAACTTAAACTTTTTGATTAAAAAATGATCTTTCAAATCAATAGCGATCCAAATCTGGTTTAAGCACCACTTTCACGCAGTTGTCTGTCTTTTCTTTAAACATGTCGTAAGCTTCGGATGCCTTGCTAAGTGGGAGACGATGGGTTATGATATCATCAAGCGTAACTTTACCGGTTCGAACAAGCTCAAAACACTGGTCGATGTACATGTGCACCTGTGCCTGTCCGAATTGCATGATCAGCCCTTTATCGAATATCCGGTGAATTGGAAAATTATCATAGGGACTTGCGTAAACACCTACCACCGAAATGATCCCGCTACGTCTTACAGCCTCCGTACACAATTCAATCACTTTGGAGGTCCCTTTTTCCATATTGATAACCGCTTTTGCTTTCTCGAGAAAATTTCGGTTAGCTTCCATACCCACCGCATCAATCGCTACGTCCGCACCCCGTCCATCGGTCATTTCATAAATTTTCGCGATAAGGTCATCATCGTTCGCGTTGATAGTATCAACCCTATTCACAGTTCTGGCTTTTTCAAGCCGGTAATCCAGGGGATCCACTGCAATTACCCGTTCGGCACCGTGCAACCATGCTGCTTTTTGGGCCATTAGTCCCACAGGTCCGCTACCGAATATCACGACATAGTCTCCATGTTTCACTTTACCCCATTTGACAGCACTCCATCCCGTGGGGAAAATATCAGTTAGAAAAAGAACCTGTTCATCATCCAGTCCTTCCGGGATAAGTTTAGGTCCCGCGTTGGCTCTCGGCACCCTTACAAACTCTGCCTGACCACCATTGTAACCACCGTATAAATCGGTATAACCAAACATTCCCCCGCCTTTCTCCTTCAACAGGTCACCACGAGGACCATAATGATCAGGATTGGTATGCTCGCAGTTGGGATGAAAGCCCTGCTGGCAAAAAAAACACTGACCACATGCAATTGTAAAAGGAACCACTACCCTGTCGCCCTTCTTCAAATTCCTTACATCCGGACCGGTTTCTTCTACCACTCCCATAAACTCGTGCCCGAGCACAAGATCCCGCGCCTGCGGAACAAAGCCATCATATATATGCAGATCAGATCCACAAATCGCAGTGGATGTAACACGTACTATAATATCATCGGCCGCTTCGATGCCTGGATCAGGCACATTATCTACACTAATCTTGTTGATCCTGTGGAATACTGCTGCTTTCATAGCTTTGTTTTTAGGAGAAAAAAGAAAAGGTTAAGTAAACAATTGCGACAGATATTATGCCAGCACTGATCTGAAAGAAGAGCGCAGTGATCGGGCGGATGAAAGGAATTTTTTTCTCATGACCTGAATATATGGGTAATCAGGCCTCAGTTTTTTGATCCGGGATATTTCTTGTAGAACTTCCGCGAAAAAGTTCCCACCGGCAACTCTGGCAAATAAAGATTGGAGGGAAAGAAATTCTAATTCTACATGCCTAAACAAGTAGCGATGCCATCTTAATTTATAGCTATTCGCTCATGCTGGCTGACCGTTCTGCCCTTTCGCGATTGATCCAGTAAAGCCCTTTGACATTTTGCCTTGGCTCTTTTAATGTAAAGACGATAAGGATCTCCTCGATCAGGTCTAGTGCCGTAATGAAAATGGCTATAAAAAACAATACCCTGCTGGGTTCCGGTAGAAAAAAAGCTGTTATTAAAAATACCCCCTGTACAACTGCGGCAAGTTTAGCAAGGTAGGTATGAAAACTGGTCATTTCCCCATAGCGGGCAAATGCCGATATCACCTGTATGACAAATAGTATTAACAGGATGATTAACCAAACATAATACTGGCTGATAAAATCGTACTTATAAACGATCAGCCCTACCACACCCATGGCCACCGTAAGGTCATCACCAATAGAATCAAGTTTGGCCCCCATAACACTTACTACCTTATAACGTCTGGCCAGGAAACCGTCGATTGCGTCAGTAAAAAAGCTAAAGGCCAGGAACCACTTGAAAATTTCAGCTTGATTGGTAATAAGCAGGTACAACAGGATCAATGAAGCAGCAACCCGGTAGATAGTAATACCGTTAATGATATAGTAACTGGTTTTATGCATGTGGCCTTACTCAAAAATAATTAAAATTAGATGCTGTAATATACTGATCGATAAGATATTCCAAAAGAGCCACTGCTTCGACGTGGAAAATCCTTCCCTGAGGAAGCTATGCCACATAAGTTTTGCCCCAAAATGTATCGCAGAAACATGATTGTGGATGGCTTGTTCTTTGTATAAGAAAAGAATAATAAAACCTTTAGTTATGAAGAAAACATTCTTAGCAGCATTGTTAGTTACAGCCTTCTCCCTGGGATTAAACGCACAGGACGGACAGAAAGTAAAGGACGCTGATTTACCCGCAGCCATTAAAACGAGTTTTCAATCTGAGTTTCCTAATGCACGTGATGCGGAATGGATTTTAAAAGACGGTCATTACAAAGTAGAATTCGAAATCAATGACGTGGATAATATTGCGGCCTTTGACGCTTCCGGTAAACTGATCAAGAAAGGTGTTGAAATAAAAGAAAGGGAACTGCCTGCGGCGGTAACTTCAGCCTTACAATCAGCACATGCCGGTAAAGGCATCGATGATGTGTATAAAATGGAGAAGGATGGAACAAGTTATTACCTGGTGAAATTTAACGGCAATCCAAAAACCAAGGTAATGTATTCCGAAGATGGACAAGAGATCAAGGAAAAATAAGCTTTGATCAGCCATGATCATAAATGAAGTTGTTTGAAATATGCCTGTTAATTACAAAGTTGAAAGTACATTGGACTTCCTTCCTCTTAACGTTGTGCATATTTTTAAAACAACTTCATTTTTTTAATACGCTACACGGCAACCCAGATTGATTCTCTCCAAAACATGACATCTCAATCTTGCACACTTATTGCTGCAATCGAGATAGACTCCGTTCCCGCTATTCTTTCACGCTTAAATGTTTTGTGATGAGAAAATTTTTACTCCTCATGGGAATTGCTGTATTTATCTTTCAAACCGGCTATTCCCAGGTAAACCTCGCCACCGCACCCACCGTTACTTTTTCAAATGCTACAGGATTTGCTGATAATATTGCCAGTGATGGCGATGGTGGATCTGTGACTATCACCGACTTTAACCTGGAAGCAACACCGATTGATAATACCGGTGCAACTTTAACTGCAGACCCGCTTCAATACCACGACAATGACGATTGGCCCGGATATCCACCTATAATTACTTACGGAGATGCCAACCCGATTTATGCCTGGTCCATACGCTCTGCTTCTGGCTCCGACTTTTCCCTTTTGTCCATTGACGTCAATGACTGGGGATCCGCAAGTGGCGATCTTTTTAAAATTGAAGCCTACCAGGGCGGTGCACTGACAGGAACTTTGACTTTTGCAAGTAATATTGATATCAGTGTAAACATTACTCTTTCCCAATCATCTACTGACCCGGATTTTCTTTTACCTCCCGCCTTCGGAAATGTGGATGAAGTGAGAATATTAATGGACGACGAAAGTGGATCGCTTACTGGTATCAACAATATACAGGTTGGACCCGCGAATTTTGTCTTGCCTCTCACACTTTTGTCATTCAATGCAAGCATAGAAAACGATGCCGTTCGGCTTCAATGGGAGACTGCGGCAGAAATGAATGTCAGCCATTTTGAAATTGAGCGAAGTGCCGATGGCCGTTCCTTTAGCAGCGTAGACCGCGTGGCCAGTTCTTCAAATGGTGGGGGCAAATATTCTTATCTCGACAACTCGGCACCAGCTACACAATACTATCGACTAAAAATGGTTGACCTGGATCTGAGTTTCACTTATAGCCAGATATTACTTGTTCGTAACAGCGCTGTCACGGGTTTACATCTCTATCCCAATCCTGCCAGTTCTACCGTTCAGTTGTCCTTACCACGACTCGATGCAGGCAACAGCTATATCCGGATCCTAAATGTGCAGGGTGTACAACTAAGTACAAGGAATATTAATAACCAGGGCCAGGCTTCTACTATTTCCATGGATGTTAACTCCCTTCGACCCGGAAGATATTTTATTGAAATAATTGCCGGCAGTGAAGTGAGATATCGTTCAGGATTTATTAAACTATAAAAGTCTCCCGAAATTTATAAGTGTCGCCCATAAAGTTTCGAAATAAAAAAAAGTGACAGGAGATTTATTCCTGCCACTTTTTTTAAGTCAATTATTAAGAGCAAAAAAGTCCACAATGATGTGAACTTTAAAGTGGAGCTGAGGGGAATCGAACCCCTGTCCAAACATATTCATCAAAAGCTTTCTACATGCTTATTTCATTATTATTTGTCGGCAAAGACCCGGAAATGAACAAACCAAGTCCATGCTTAGCTGGGCCCGGACAAGTCCGGTCTTTTGCAGCAGTAACAGCTTCCTGCAGCAGCATCCTGTTTTGTTTTTAAGTCGGCGGCGGGGCGTGGTAACAGAACAACCTGCCCGGCGGCCCTAATGACTACTTAATCACTGATTAGGCAGCCATGGCATACTGTGTATTGCCATTTAAAGTTTGAATCTTCAGATTTAAGTGCTAATGATACAACGCACTGCATGCTTACACTTTCAAAGACCTATGCTGTCGAAACCGGAACAGCCCCTTTTTTGCAGTCGGGAGGCGGGAGTCTGAAGTCAGTGACCTATACTAAAAAAAACCATCCTACCGCGACCTCCTTACTACAACTAATTATAAATAAAAAAGTTTATTTCGAAGTCTAAATTAACATCCACCTAACACACTCACTACTCACTGCTGACCACTCACCATCCCGACTACCGGCTCCTGACTATAAACTAACCTAACGTCCCCATCCAAACCAATCATTCCCATTCGCATATAGCATCAGCAACAGCAACAAAATCATGCCAGCGACCTGCGCATATTCCATGAATTTCTCATTGGGTTTACGACCGCTTACC
>JAEYOL010000154.1 GCA_023411775.1 Bacteroidota bacterium
CAGAATCCGAATGACAAACAAAGCCAGTACGATTAAACTGCCCACCATCACCACTTCAGACTGGGACAGGAAGTTCAGGGAGATGGAGAATCCGAATAGCAGGAAGAAAAATGTACGTATCAGGAAGGAAGTCTCGGCTGTTACTGAATGCAATAAATGCCGCAAGGCTTCCACCTGCTCGTGGGGGAAATAATTTAAAAGCTTTTTCCATTTCAATTTTTCCCAGTTGTTCATCAATAAACCAAAGGCCAGGATGATCAGCAACGAAGGAAGATGGAAGATCTTACCACCGGCATAGATCAGGATCAAAAGAGAAAAAATCAGGAAAAATTTAATATTAAGCCGGGTCTTGGCCAGGATGATCAGCAGCAGGAATGAAAGCAGAAGTGACAGAACTATGGACAAGCCAATATTAACCCCAAACATGCCAATCGACTTCCACTTCATCACATCACCTGCGATGAAATAGTTGAAAACAATGATCCCGATGATATCTGAAAACGAAGCCTCATATACCAGGAATTCTTTTTTCTGAGCAGTCAGCGGATGGATACTGGGGATCACGATGGAGCTGCTCATGATCGATAAAGGGATAGCATAAACGATACACTTATTGAACGGCTCATGTAGCCAGTAGTTGAGAATAATACTTAGCAGCACCGTGGAAATGACAAAAATGAACAATGCCGAAAAAAATGAGTCCCGGATCAGCTTTACCTTGTCCCTGCCCAATTTAAGGTCGAGCCCGGCCTCCAACACGATCATGATCAGACCCACCACCCCGAGTGATTCGATCAGTTTAGCCGAAAATGAAATTTCAAACTGGTTGAAGTCGGCCAGCGCCCTGAAACCAATACCTGCAAACAACAACAGCAGTACCGAAGGAATGCGTATATACTGACTAGCAATGGAGAATAAATAAGACACGACAATCAACGTACAAATGACGATGAGAATCTCTTCGGTATTCATGATTTGCATCGGGTGAAATTAAGAAAATATCTACACCCATTCCCCCTTAATCATGACCCGATCCACCAGGTTGCTGCCAAAAGAATAAGGAAGGTAAGCCAGTGAAGGAATTTGCCTGGTAAGGATCAGGTTTGCCTTTTTCCCTATCGTAATACTACCTGCCTGGTCCTGTAATTCCATAGCATAGGCACCATTGATGGTTGCAGCGTTGATAGCTTCTTCGGGAAGCATCTGCATCTGGATACAACTCATGGCCACAACAAGATTCATATTTCCACTAGGTGATGATCCCGGGTTGAAATCCGTTGCCAGCGCAATGGCAGCGCCTGCATCGATCAATTGCCTGGCGGGCTGAAAAGGCATGCGCAAAAAGAAAGCTGCTGTCGGCAGCAATGTACCTATGGATGACGAGCTGGCAAGGTCCCTGATATCCTGGTCCGTCATGGCTTCAAGGTGGTCGAGCGATACAGCATTTAACGCAATCCCCGATTGAAGCCCGCCAATACTATTGAGCTGGTTCACATGCAGCTTTGGATTTAGACCATACTCCATCCCCGCACGGCAGATTTTTTCTGTTTCAGCGGGTGAGAAAAAACCGGTTTCACAAAATACGTCGATATAGTCCGCGAGCTTTTCGCGGGCAATCACGGGAAGCATCTCGTTGATGATGCTGTCAATATATGGCTGATGGTTTTCCTTGTATTCGGCCGGATAGGTATGGGCGCCTAAAAAAGTTGATTTGATCAAAACTCGCGATCTTTCTTTAAGCTTTTTGATCACACGCAGCATCTTTAATTCGCCCTCCACGGAAAGCCCGTATCCACTTTTTATCTCTACGGCGCCGGTGCCAAGCTTTTGTATTTCCTCCAGACGATCCCAGGCCAGTCGGAACAACTCATTCTCCGTTGTATCATTAAGTTTTTTGGCAGAATTAAGAATACCCCCGCCCCGGGCGGCAATTTCAGCATAGCTCAGGCCCCTGATCTTGTCGATGAATTCGCTTTCCCGGCTGGAAGAGAACACGAGATGTGTGTGAGAGTCGCACCAGGCAGGTAAAACCAACTGGCCAGTGGCGTCGTAGACATTTGCAAAACCAGATGCTGGTACACCAGGCGTATCCATTTTCCCGAATGCAGCAATCTCGTCGTCCTCAACAATCAAAAATGCATTTTCAATACAGGGCAGATCCGCGAGTTCAGCGCCACGTAAAACCTTTTGCTGATCCCTGGTATTGACAAGCAGTTTAATATTCGTAATAAGTTGCGAGCCCATGAGCGAAAGTTAAGCGTATTTTACTATTTTAACGACTCCAGTTCCTTATAGTAGTCGTATTGCAGATCCTCATGCAAGGTTTCGAGCACCGCATTTATTTTCTTAAGTTGTCCCTGGTATATATTGTTGATCGTGGTATTAAAAAGTGAAATACCCGACTTGTAAAGGCTGCTGCAAAAATAAAGTCGCAGTTCCACCTCGGTTTGTTTGACATTACTATAACGGCAGTATTTGTTTATCACCCGAATGATCTTCCGAAGTGTCTTTTTTGCAAAATACAGGTGTGATTGGTTGATGGAAGCAAACAACTCATCTATTTCGGCCTTTACACTATTCACATAAGCCTCTTCATCGTGTGCCTCAAAAAGCAGGTAAGTAAGCAGTTCCTTATTCTCCTTCTTGAACCTGGCCAGGCGGAGACAAAGCTCCGTAACGGCCGCGGGCTTAAGGGAAGCAAGTTCCTGTTTTATCTCATGAACGGTTGCGGTTTTCATAAAAGCGAAGATATTCTTTTAGCTGCGAGCGATGAGCTGTGAGCTGCTAGCTTTCAATCAAACCTGATATAGTTGTATAATTTATAACTGATATACCCGGGCAATGGCTTTCTTTATGATATTTGCAGCAAAAATTGCGAGGAAGATGAAGGTTGCTATTAATGGAATGGGTCGGATCGGGCGGCTTTTATTCAGGAAATTGATCCACCAACCCGGGATTGACCTGGTGGCGATCAATGATATCATGCCAACTGATAACCTGTTGTACCTTTTAAAGTACGATTCGGTCTATGGCACTTTTGATAAGGAACTGCGACTGGAAGGGCAACAACTTTCGGTTGATGGCAAAAAGCTCTCCGCTTTGCAGCTCGATCATCCTTCCCGGCTTCCCTGGAAACAATTGGAGGTGGATGTTGTCCTGGAATGCACGGGCGTGTTTTCCAGTAAGACCGCTGCCAGTGAACACCTGGCTGCCGGCGCTAAAAAAGTGCTTTTATCAACAACTGGTTCAGATGATATTCCCCTCATGATCTATGGCTTCAATCAAAACGGCCTCGCAGAGAAAACGGATATAGTTTCACCGGGCGGCTGTATGACCAACTGCTCGATACATATTTTATACCTGCTTCAATCCATCGGGATCAGGTCGGCTCAGATCAATATTCTGCATTCCTATACCTCGCGTCAGGAACTGGTGGATGCCCCACACCGCAACTACCGCCGTGGAAGAGCCGCGGCCGAATCGATCATTCCCGTTGAGATTGATCTTCACCAATCATTGGAAAGGCTGATGCCTGGCATCAAAGGCAAAATCGCCACCGTTTCGACCCGCGTCCCGGTAGCAAACGGCGCGATGGCTGATTTTTCGGTGGTGATGAGCAGTGAGGTATCAGCGGGGCAGATCAACACTATTTTTAGAAAGGCTGCACAAAACGAATACAAGGGCATCCTGGAATATACGGAAGATCCGCTCGTATCTCTCGACATAAAAGGCAACACCCATTCCTGCATCATCGATGGCACACTCACATCCGTGGTAGGCGATCATGTGAAACTGATCGCATGGTTTGATAACGAATATGGGTTTACAAGCCGAATGGTTGACTGGTTGCTTTACTGGAAAAAACTATTTAGCTGAGGCAACCTCAACCTCACCCTCAATCTCAACCTTAACCTCAACCTTAATCTCAACCTCACCCCGTACTTTTGCCTCCATGAAGAATACTTCGGACTGGATTTCCGGTATCATCTCAAGGTTGGATATCGATTCGCTGAATGAAATGCAATCGGCGTTTATTGATGCCAGTGAAAAACACGATAACCTGGTACTGCTTTCCGCTACCGGAACGGGTAAAACGCTGGCCTTCCTGTTACCTATTGTTGCGAAACTTAACCCGAAGAATAAAAAGACACAGGCTATTATTATTGTTCCATCCAGGGAACTCGCTTTGCAGATTGATAAAGTTTTCAAATCACTCGGAACGAATTTTAAAGTAACCTGCTGCTATGGCGGGCATAAACGTGAAATAGAAGAAAACAACCTTGTTCAACCTCCTGCCCTGCTGATCGGCACGCCCGGCAGACTGGCCGATCATATACGCCGCGGCAATATCACAGTCGATACCATCACAACCCTGGTGCTTGATGAATTTGACAAATCACTGGAAGCTGGCTTTGAAGAAGAAGTCTCATTTATCATTGGTTCACTACCGGCGATCAATAAAAGATATCTAACCTCAGCGACTGAAGCGGTGGCCATCCCTGATTTTATTGGTTTGAAAGATCCTGCCAGGCTGAATTTTCTTGAACCTGGAAGTGAGTTACCAGAGCAATTGGCGATCAGGATTGTTGAGAGCCCGGATAAAGACAAACTGGAAACCCTGTTCAGGCTGATCTGTCATTTGGGTAATCGTTCCACTGTAGTTTTTTGCAACCATCGTGAATCCGTGGAGCGGACCAGCGCTTTTTTAAAAGAAAAATCCATCGTCAATGTATTTTATCATGGCGCCATGGAGCAACATGAACGTGACAGTGCATTGTTCAAATTTAGAAGCGGAGCTTCCAATATTTTGGTGACAACCGACCTGGCGGCCCGCGGACTCGATATCCCCAATATCCGGTATATCGTTCATTATCATCTGCCACATACGGAAGATATTTTTACTCATCGCAATGGTCGCACCGCACGTATGGATGCCAGCGGCACCGCCATCCTGATCTTGTCTCCCGCAGAAGAAAAGCCGGATTATGTTCCAGAAGAAGTGGAGGAGATAAAATTGCCCGAAGAACAGCTATTGCCTGAAAAACCCAAGTGGTCTACCCTCTTCATCGCTGCGGGGAAAAAAGACAAGGTCAACAAAGTTGATATTGTTGGTTTCCTGGGAAATAAAGCAAAGCTTAAAAAGGAAGATATTGGCCTGATTGACGTAAAAGACTTTTCCTCCTTTGTTGCGATCAGAAAGAGTAAGATGGGCGAAACTCTTCGGTTGATAAAAGATCAGAAAATTAAAAACAAAAAAGTGCGGATGGATATTGCAAAATGATTTAAGCGAAAACGATTTAGAATCTTAGGTCACAAAGACGAATTAAAGTACTGTATACCTATCATAGTAAACTTGGCAAGTTGGCATGCTAACAAGCCAGGTTTTTATTTTGGTCAACTCTTCATTTGCCTGATCCATTCGCGGATAAGTTTTACGCCTTCTTTGTGTACCTGCTCCCTACCAAGTTCCGGCATCGCGATCCCCGGGTCGCTGGTTTGCATGCGAAAAGTGAGAATAGATTTATGCGGCTTTCCCGGCACTATATCAAATGCATTCCTGCCTGCGCCTCGACCGGCAGCCACAGGACTTTTCATAATACCTAATTCTACCGTGGGATCCTGGTCATAATGTAAAAACAACCCCGAAGAGTTAGCAGGGCCCTGGGGATGATGACAGGTTCCGCAATTAACATCCAGGTAAGCCCTGGCCCGGTCATCGAGTGTTCTTGCCATATCGCCGATAGCCGGCATTTTTTCTACCTGGTTCAAATCCGGAAGCTCTTCCAGGATGCCTAGTTGCTGCCAGTAACTTAGTTGGTTTTGTATCCCGCCAGGATAAGTGTAGTTTCTGTTCAGCTGCGCCGCCACAGGCCCGATAGGAAGCATTTTATTATCCCTGATATGGCAGCCCTTACACTGGTTCTTATTGGGTATGATATAATCGATCTCGACTTTTTTCCCATCCTGATTGATGTACTTAACTCTCCTGATATCGCCGGCCACATCATAAAAAGCCTCGGTTTGTTCGTCGTTCCATACATAAGGATATGCATTCCATCCATCGTGTTCATGAACAAGTAACCTGGTTTCGAGTATCCTCCTTCCCTTGCCCGGTTTCCGAAAATCATTTTCATAATAAAAATTCTTGATGATCACCGTACCGATGGGCATTTCCAGGGAACCCGTTTTTGTATACCTCGCTTTTTGGCCTTCGGGAAGTTTGATAAATCTTAGTTTCTCTGCATAGTTTGAAAACAATGTCATATTAATGTCATAGGGTATCACACCCGGGGCAGGTTGCAGATCGGCCAATCTGCCGGAAAAGTAATCGTATTCGGATAGTTTTTGTTTTCTATCAAAATGGCTGCCAGCGTCTCCAGGGGTTAGAGACAGACAAGTGATAATAATACCAGCTAAAATGAGTATGACTACATATTTTTTCATTAACAATAATAAACTTTAAGTTCTGCCTATTGTACAAGTTGCGCCAGCTTCACCGGCTCCTGCCCTACTCCTTCACAATCGTATGGCGTCATATCTCTCGTTATGCCTTTAAACTTCTCAGCCGCTTTAATATTGGCGAATGACTGGTTCTCATTGTTGCGTATGCAAATACCCTGTCCGTTAGCTTTTTCGTCGACAATGCCATCATAAATAATATGCGGTACATTTTTGCCGAACCTGACTTTTAGCCGGAACATCAAACCCATACGGCCCTTCATCGTGGTTCTTTGCTTCTTACGTGAATAGCTGTTATCATGAATATAGATCTGGTCAGGATATGGGTAGTAGGATGCGTCGTTGATCGGTATTTCCGAAATATAATAACTGACGATGGCTGTACTGGCTGTCCTGTTGTTGATGATCTTATTATTATAGATTTCGACATTATTAGTTGCCAGCACCATCACCCCGGTACCCAGCGGTACCTTTCCGACGATATTTCCTTTCGGCGCAAAATTGGGATAGTTATTATGGTGGATATTGTTGTTAAACACGCGAACATGCCCTCCCTTTTTTTGAACGAGATTGGGCAGGTCGAATATTAATATGCCGCCGGTATTTTCGGTGGCTTCATTATGATACACATCTGCAAACAAAGTGTTTTCGATCTCTATGCCGGCTACATTATGATACGCTTTGCTATTACGCACAATTACCTGCTGTGACTGACCCACATAGATACCAGCATCGGAAGCGCCGATGGCAATGCAGCTGTCAATAAGCACATTTTTACATTGTACCGGGTACAGGGCGTAAGCGCCATTATCTTTTGAAGGTTTACCAGTCCATTCGGCTTTTATATTCCGAAGGGTTAGCCCGTCTACATGTTGTGCTTTGATCAGGTCACCTTTTGAATCCTGTACCGTAATGTCCTCCAAAATGATATTCGTACAATTCGTGATCTTGATCCCTTCGGCACCTGCCAGCTGGTCCCTGAACGACAAAATCGTTCTGTCCATTCCCCTGCCCCTGATGGTGATATTAGCTTTACCATCCATCCACAATGCCATATTCATTTTAAAATTCCCTTCGGGAATATCTATCACCGCGCCATCGGGAGTTTCAATAAACTGCGCCTGCAATTGCCTGCGCATCTCCTGGGCATTGAGAGATTTCGAAAAATAAAACAGTACAATCAACAGGCAAGCCGTTCTCATAAATAGCCTTTCCCTAATTTACAACATTAAGACCAATCGAGCGGAAGAGTTCCCTTTCCGACATTCTTTAAAAATCCTTACCTTAATTCGCAATATGCCCAAGGCGATCAATATTCCTTCACATTTAACAGGTCTTAATGAAAAGCAGGTCGCCGAAAGTCGACTTGAGCACGGTGATAACGAACAACAAAAAGCAGGCACCAATCAATGGTGGCGCCTGTTGCTCGATGTGTTGCAAGAGCCGATGCTGATATTACTGGTGGCAACGGCCATCATCTACTTCATCACCGGGCAATATGGAGAAGCCTGGTTTATGCTGGCCGCTATCGTCATTGTATCGGGCATTTCTTTTTACCAGGACAATCGTAGTCGTAAAGCCCTCGCGGCCTTAGAAGCCCTTAATGAACCGCTGAGTACTGTGATCAGGAATGGCATCGTAAAACAAATAGCCACCGCTGATATTGTGGTAAACGACCTGGTGATCGTGGAGGAAGGCAATACAATCAATGCTGATGGCAGGATCGTCCACAGCAATGACTTCTCGGTGAATGAGTCTTCGCTAACCGGTGAAGCATGGTCGGTTTTCAAATCGGCCGACAGCGAAGACAACAAAGTTTACAGCGGGACGCTTGTAGCCTCGGGACTGGCGGTTTACCAGGTTGAAAAAACGGGAACTGCAACCCGTATCGGCAAGTTGGGAACCTCTATGCAGGATATCAGGGAGGAACCCACTCCTCTCCAGTCGCAGATCAAAAGATTTGTAAA
>JAEYOL010000190.1 GCA_023411775.1 Bacteroidota bacterium
TAATAAGCTGTTGTGATTACCCTGCCCGAGGGGTGTCGGTTCAGGCTTCCAAATGTATGAACCTGCTCGAGGTAAACATCTTCCATCCCGGTACGTTGGCGCAGGATGCGATAGGAGGCGCTGTCGAGATCTTCATCGGGCCTTACCAGGTCGCCAAGCAGGGAATACAGACCTGAAAACTCTTCAAGGTCAGATTTTATTAATAATACTTTAAGCTCTTTTTCTTCGTAACAAAAAATCACACAATCGACCGAAATGGCGATGTTGAAATAGTCGAGGTGACTGATTTTCTCCAGTTCCGCCGTTTTCAGATTTGTCGCTTTTGCCATGCTCTTTAAAATTAGGGGACTAAAATCCTTACCAGACCGGCTTCATTTTTCGACTGCACACGTATCAGGTAGATCCCGGCAGGCAAATTATTAATTTTATCAGTAAGTGAAACCTGGTTTCTGCCTTTTGTCATCAAACCCGAATAAATCCTGCCTAGTTGCTGTCCCGTAGCATTAATCAGATTCATCTCAGTGTAAGCTGTCTCGGGTATTTCGATCAGCAGTGTAGAGCTACCCGACACAGGATTCGGATTTACTGAAACATTCAGAGTATAGGTGGGTGCTGGTGTATCATTCAACCCGGTAGTGATCGTATTTACGATATTCTTGTCGAAATAAATCCGGTATTCACCCGGACGCAGGTTTAGGTTTTGCGCGCTACCAGTGGCCGTGATCGTTTCGCCGGTCAGGTAATCGTACCACACACCGGCCGACTGGAAAGTAGCCGCGAATGTTCTTTGCACCACGTCAAAATTTGCAACGATATATGCGCTCAGATTGGGCTCTGAAATTCTGAAATATTTTACGGCACCCGTCAGGTCGTATTGGAAATTGGTACTGTTGAAAAGATCGGTTTGAGTTTTCCGTAATTTGATCAGGGCCGCTGTCACTTCAAAAAGCCGACGCCTGTACTCCGCCTGCATGTACTGCCAACGAGGCTCTTTTGGCGTAAGTTTACAGATATCTGTCGGAGGTACAGTATTGTCCGGACAGGCAAATATTGACTTATCATAACCTCTTTCGCCAAATTGCCAGATCATCTTAGGGCCGGGTATGGTCAGAAAAAGCGCATTGGCGGCTTCCATCCGCTTTAATGCTGTCGTTTCATTTTTGACATTGTAGCCGGTCGCTGAATTGCCATAAGTAAGGTTTTTGTACATCAGCCTTTCTTCGTCATGACTTTCCATATAGCCCACCAGGTGCGAATTTGTAAATCCTCTTTCATTGCTGTTGTACACGATGGAAGATATATTTGATTTATTGGCATCATGATAGCCCATGGTCGCTTCATTGTAAGCATGATTCAGTCCGGCGCCACTCCAAAGTAAAAATCCCTGGCTTTGCAACTCCTGTTCTTCATCTTTTGCGGCCAGGTGTTCGAGTATAAGGTATGTGTCCGGATGATATTTATATATGGTGTCGGCATAGTTCTTTAAAATGTCAATCCTGCTTTGATCGTACGCGCTGAACTGACCATCATTCGAAGAAGGTTTTTGTGTAAGCCCTTTTGTGAAATCAAGGCGGTAACCATCGATCTTGTATTCCTTTAACCAATGATCAAATACGCGATGCCAGTAGTACTTGGTGACGGCTTTTTCATGGTTAAAATCCTGGCCGAAACCAAACGCGTGCGGTTGTACCTCATTAAACCAGGGATTATTAGCCGCCGGACGGTTTTGGGCGCTGTTCCAGTACAATTGCGCCAGCGGGCTCTGGCCATAGCTGTGATTGGGGACCATGTCCAGGATCACCGCGATCTGTTTTTGGTGACAGGAGTCAATAAATTCTTTCAGCTTATTTTTTGTACCATAATATTTATCCGGCGCAAAATAAAAAGACGGATTATAACCCCAGCTGTCATTGCCTTCGAATTCATTCACCGGCATCAGCTCAATAGCATTGATCCCTAAGCGCTGCAGGTAACTCAGGGTATCGATCACTGTCTGCCAGTTGTGTGCGTCGGTAAAATCCCGCATCAGCATTTCATAAATGATCAGGTTGCGCTTATCCGGCCTGGCAAAAGAAGTATTCCGCCAGTTATAACCAGGTTCATTTGTCTGCACCACCGATACGTTGCCAGTAGTAAGTCCTGAAGGATAAGGCTTCAGGTTTGGATAAGTTGCTACACTGATGTACTGGTCGTCGGGAGAAAGTATTTTTTCAGAATAAGGATCTGCGATCTTTAGGGTCCCATCCACCAGGTATTGAAAAGCGTATTCCTGTCCAGGTGTCAGTCCGGTAAAGGTCAGCCACCAGTAATTCCCATCCGGCGTTTTGTTCATTTGGAATTGTGACTGTTCTGTCCAGCTATTGCCGGCCAGTTCACCTATCACCGAAATACGGCTTTTACCAGGCGCGTAAAGTACTAGCGTCAGTTCTGTATTGTTAGGATTATAATTAATCCCATCCACCACACCTGTTGGCAACGGTGCTGTGTTGACAGCTCCAGCGACAAAAAATTTGATCGAATCTTTAATGATCTCTGTACCGTCAACCGCTTCGGCATATATCGTAGTGTTTCCCCCGGTGGTGATAACGGGGTTGGCAGAAATAGTTGTGGCAGATGCGGCAGTCTGAATCAGCGTTCCGTTCAGGTAAAGATTCAGGGTAGCTGGTTTATTGGAAACTGCGGTAAGTGAAATATTATCACCTACAGCTTTTGAGATCGCCTCCGGCTCAGGAGTGTGTTTTGGCTGAAACGGCGGACTGGTAAATCTCACCGCGATATCATCATCGTATACGGGCACATACATATCACTTCCATCCGCATTAGCCTGCTTTTGCTGACCGTTCCCATTGCGAAAGAGTATTGCGATCTTATAAATCGTTTCACCCGCAGGTACATTAAAATAAGTGCGGAGATTGTTGATGGTAAAACTGTATTTATTGCTACCCAGTGATGTCGCCTTTGAAGCAGGCAATGTGCCGGGCCAATCGAATGGTGCATATTTCCAGTCACCCGGATTCGAACTTGCACTGGTGATTAGACCAATATGAACAAACACATCGTTTGGGTTGGAATAATTAAACAGACCCTGGTTGCCTTTGCTTGCATCCACCGTGATCGTCACGTTATCATTTTCCTTCGGGAATGCCGGTGTCCAGGTCAGCAGTTGGCCATACAACACAGAACTAAATAGCAGGCAGCTAAGAATTGGCAGCAGTCGTTTCATCCGAGATTCTTTAACCGAAGATACAAATATGTACTTATAACACATTAATTTTTTAAACAAGACTGGTCGGGAGAAATAGCCTGAGATAAATAATAGGTCACGTAAAACGCGTATCTACGCCATTTGTCAAATCCACATAATCCCGGTCCAAAATAGCGCATTGCCGTTAGTCCCTGCATGTTAACTTTGGGTCCCAAACCAGGTTGTATGTACTCAAAAGAAACCACGCAGCGGCTTCAAAAACAATCTATTGCTTTAATCCGGCAGGCACAGAAACAGGCCATTGACCCGAAGGATGCTGACTCGCTCCGCGAGGTGCTACGTTTACACGAATACCGCTATTATGTGCTCACTGATCCGTTGATTTCCGATGCTGAATACGACCAGCTTTTCAAGGAACTGGAAAGGCTTGAAAAGGAGAACCCGGCCATTATTACACCTGATTCGCCCACGCAAAGGGTGGCAAAAGGTCTGACAAAGGAATTCACTACGGTTCAGCACCTGGTGCCGATGTTATCGCTCGATAACTCTTACAACGCCGACGACCTCGTAGACTTCGACAGGAAAGCGAGGGAACTTACCGGGCAGCAGGAAATTGAATACTGTGTTGAACCGAAGTTTGATGGTGGCAGTATTTCACTGATCTATGAAGATGATCATCTGGTGAGAGGCGCTACAAGAGGTAATGGCCTCGAAGGTGATGATATCACTACCAATATCAGGCAGATCCGGAGTGTGCCACTTTCAGCCAAATTTTCCGATTACGGCATTCAGCAAATTGAGATCCGCGGTGAGGTGCTGATCAACAAAACCAATTTTGCAAAATACAACCAGCATCTGGTGGATCAGGGCTTGCCACCATTGGCCAATCCAAGGAATGCTGCAGCCGGCACACTGCGTATCAAGGATTCCGGCGAAGTAAGAAAAAGAAATCTTGAAGCTTTTGTTTACCATATCAGTGATGTCACACTCGCAACGGGCAAATCCATACCTGCGCAATTAAAAACGCATTCAGGCTCGCTGGAACTATTGTGGCAAACCGGTTTCCGAAGCCCCCAAAAAGAAAAAAAGGTTCTTAAAGGTATTAATGACGTAATCAGCTATTGCCAGCAATTTGAAATCACACGTGATGATCTTCCTTATGAGATTGATGGTATGGTGATAAAAGTAAATGACCTGGCCCTGCAGGAAAAAATGGGTATGACCACACATCACCCGCGATGGGCTATCGCGTATAAGTTTAAAGCGCGGCAGGCAACCAGTAAGTTGTTGAATGTGGAATTCCAGGTAGGCCGCACGGGTTCCATCACCCCGGTGGCAAAGATCCAGCCCGTGCCGATCGGTGGTGTCACCGTCTCATCTATCTCACTTTTCAATGAAGATGTGATCAGGGAAAAAGACCTGATGATCGGCGATTCAGTCCTGGTAGAGCGAGCAGGCGATGTGATACCCTATATTGTAAAATCACTAGCTGATGTAAGGACAGGCCATGAAAAGAAGATCGCATTTCCCAAAACATGCCCGGTTTGCGATAGCCGGCTTTTTAAGGAAGAGGGTGAAGCAGTCTGGCGTTGCGTCAATATTGAATGCCCGGCGCAGGTGGTGGAACGCATCATACATTTTGTAAGCAAGGATGCGATGGATATTCGTGGCCTGGGTGAAGCCAATATCAGGAAATTTTATGAGTTGGGTTTATTGAAAGATATCCCGGGTATCTATGAACTGGATTTTGACAAGATCAGTGGGATGGAAGGTTTTGGGAAAAAGTCGATCGATAACCTGCAGCTGGCTATTCTCAATTCCAAAACACAGCCGCTCCATCGAATTATCTTTGGCCTCGGTATCCGTTTCGTGGGAGAAACAACGGCCAAGACACTAGCACAGGCTGTTCATCACCTGACCGACCTTAAAAACTTTTCAGAAGCTGACCTGTTAAACCTCGAGGATATCGGTCCCAAAGTAGCCGGAAGTATTCTACATTTTTTCAGTAATAAGGAAAATATTATGATGTTGCAAAAACTCGAAGAACTGGGTGTGCAACTCGTCAATACAAAAAAGCAATATGCCAGTGAAGGAAACCTGGAAGGCCTCACTTTTCTTTTCACGGGCACGCTGCCAACTCTAAAGCGGAGTGATGCGGAAACGATGGTGGAAGAAAACGGTGGGAAGCTGACGGGAAGCGTGAGCAGCAAACTCAATTACCTTGTGGTTGGTGAAGACGCGGGAAGTAAACTGGAAAAGGCAAAAAAAATTAATACTGTAAAAATTATTTCGGAGGCGGAGTTTTTGAAAATGCTGAAGAAATAAAAAGGAACTAAGAAAATGCTCAGGAATTCAACGATCAAGTTTTTAAAAGACCTGCGTAAGCATAACAATAAACCCTGGTTTGATCAGCATAGGCAGGAGTACGAAAATGCAAAAGCGGATTTTTCTGGATTCGTTCAACTTGTTATTGACAAACATGGGAAAAAGGATCCGGGCATCGCGCACCTGAAGGCAAAGGACTGCATATTCCGGATCAACCGCGATGTTCGTTTTTCTAAAGACAAGTCGCCGTACAAAACCAATATGGGTGCTTATTTTAATCCTGAAGGAAAAAAATCAAACCTGGGCGGCTATTATTTTCATTGTGAACCGGGACAGAGTTTTGTCGGAGGCGGCATCTGGATGCCGCTACCGGCCGACCTGGCAAAGATCAGGCAGGAGATCGATTACAACCTGGATGGATTCAGAAAACTCATTACAGCACGCAAGTTTAAAAATGTATATGGCGATCTTTCGCGCAGCCCCGAATATTCGCTGAGCCGTGTGCCGAAAGGATACGAAGCCGACAACCCCGCTGCGGATTACCTCAAACTGAAGAGTTATGTGGCAATGACGCCCCTTTCCGATAGCGATCTTGTATCGAAAGACCTGGTCAAAAAAGTGCAGGAAGCCTTTGAAACCCTGCTCCCACTGCTACGATTCATGAATGAAAGCATCCGTGGTTAAATCCGGCACGATTATTATAATTCCTTAATTATCAACATTAGTATTAAATTAACCAAATTAATTTGTTGAATTCAATGTTTAAACATTAATTTTGTATTCTAAACTTATCATTATGTCAACATGGATTATTGATACCGCACACACCGAGATTGGATTTAAGGTAAAACACCTCGTGATCTCAACCGTTTCAGGAAAATTTACAAAGTTTGAAGGCAAGCTGGAAGGTGATCCCGCCGACCTAACCAATGCCCAGATCACATTTACTGCCGACATTGACAGTATTACAACTGGTAATGAACAACGTGATGGCCACTTGAAATCCGCTGATTTCTTTGATGCCGCCAATCACCCGAAACTAAGTTTTAAATCCACCGCTATAGTTGGGAAAGGTGATAATGAATATAAAGTCACCGGTGACCTGACCATCAGGAATACAACCAAACCCATTACGCTGAATGTGGAATTTGGTGGTGTACAGAACGACCTGTACGGCCAGACCGTTGCAGGATTTGAAATAACCGGAAAGATCAACCGCCAGGAATATGGCCTCAACTGGAGTGCCGTAACCGAAGCAGGTGGTATCGTGGTTGCAGATGATGTGAAGCTTATCATCAACGCCGAACTGGTGAAACAAGTGAAAGAAGCCGCCACGGCTTAACCATAACTTAAACAGTTGAAGTGGGATAAAGAAAACTAAAGGAGTTTTCTTTATCCCACTTTACATTTTATATCACCGCAAGCTGTATTTAATTCCAGGTTTCTTTTCCCTGCGGTATATATATGCATGCCTAATTGGACGTTTAATTTTTATTGATATACAATAGTTTGTCGGGCTAATCTCCCAGCTTTCACAATTTAATATGCAAATATTTCGTTAAGTGAGTTGCATCCCCTTTGATGGGTTTGTACTTTGTTTGAGCAAAAACAAACCTTATGAAAAAAATTGTACCCTTTCTGTTTGTGGCTATTATTTTAGTCTCTGTCTCCTGTAGCCGCAAGTACTACACATCCTCATTCTTCGAACAGCAGACAGCAGGTCACCGCATCATCGCGGTTTTACCATCCGAAATAGTGTTGACCGGAAAACAACCTGAGCAATTAACACCAGAACAGATCGCCCAAATCGAGGAAGAGGAAAGCAAAGCCTTCCAGCTTGCCCTTTACAGTAATATCCTGCAACACGCCAATTCCAGAAAATATTATATGTCGGTCGGTGTGCAGGATGTCCATAAAACCATGTCAGTACTCGAGGAAAATGGTATCAGCCTGCGCGAATCCTGGAAACTGGATGATAAAAAGCTCGCTTCACTCCTCGGTGTCGATGCGGTTGTGAGGATGCAGATCAGAAAGAAAAGATATATGAGCGATTATGCATCATACGGCGTGACCATCGCAAAAGATGTGATCAGCCAGACACCGCTTGGAAATAAGTTGCCCATACCACGTAGCCTTGGTAAAACTGAAGATATCTATGCCTATTGCAGCGTGGTAAGTAATAGTGTTACGCTGTGGAACAATAATTATAAGGCCGCCGCCGACTGGGATAATCCTTCCACTGTGATAATTGAAAATATCACCGATAATTTTGGAAGATATTTTCCTTATAAAAAAAGAAGGTAGATTTCTATAGCCATTTAAAGGAATGTTCAATTTTCATCGTTCAGTTAGAAAAGCAAGCCTTTTTGAACAGTGAAAATTGAACATTCTGTCTTAATAATCTATTCAATCACTTGTTTTTAATTCAACAGTCCTTTCCCCACCAGGTATTCAGCTATCTGAACTGCGTTGGTTGCCGCTCCTTTCCTTAGGTTATCGCTGACAATCCACATGTTTAAAGTATTAGGTTGTGTTTCATCCCTGCGCAGGCGACCAACAAAAACCTCATCCCTCTCATGCGCATCCTTTGGCATTGGGTATAAGGCATTGGCTGGGTCATCTACAACAACCACGCCTGGGGCACCTGACAATATTGTTTTCACCTCTGGAAGTTCAAAATCATTTGCAAATTCAATATTCACGCTTTCGCTATGTCCACCCATCACGGGTATACGTACAGTAGTGGCGGTAACGCGGATAGAATCGTCGCGCATGATCTTTTTTGTTTCATTGACCATCTTCATTTCTTCCTTGGTATAACCATTATCAACGAAAACGTCAATTTGCGGTATCACGTTCAGGTCAATGGGATATTGATATGCTTTCTCACCCTCAACGCCATTGCGTTCATTCATCAACTGGTTCACCGCTTTTACGCCTGTACCCGTTACACTTTGATACGTGCTCACCACAATTCGTTTGATACCGTATTTTTTATGCAGCGGATTTAATGCCACCACCATCTGAATAGTTGAGCAGTTGGGGTTAGCAATGATTTTATCCTCGCCTGTAAGCGCATCAGCATTGATCTCCGGCACTACCAGCTTTTTTGTTGTATCCATTCGCCAGGCAGATGAGTTATCAATGACCGTGATACCGGCTTCTGCAAACCTGGGCGCCCATTCCAGCGATGTACTGCCGCCAGCAGAAAATAATGCCACGGCCGGCTTTGCTGCGATAGCATCCGTCATGCTTACAACTTTGTACTTTTTGCCCTTAAATTCAATTTCCTTTCCAACTGATCTTTCGGATGCAACAGGCAACAATTCTGTAACGGGAAAATTTCTTTCCGCCAGTACCTGTAGCATTTTGGTGCCTACCAATCCTGTGGCGCCTACTACTGCGACTTTCATAATTACCTCCTGGCCTCCCGCCTGCGCGGAAGGAATTTTAGTTGTTTAAAAATGTTTGTGCCATGCTGAAACCGATGCCTGGGTTCACAAAAAAACAGGCCTTCCATCCGGAAGGCCTGCTAAACTTTTATATGGTTACATACATAACGCCGCAAACCTTCCTTAGGAGAATGTCTTCGTGCGTTTTGTATGTTTCATTGATTTCATTGCTTCGCAAAAATAGGCTACTGGTCCATTCAGTCCAAATATTCAAATCAAAATGCAGTTAAATCCCTCATCAACGTTTTTAACAACCCCGAGAAAAATACATTAATCACCCGGTGATTTTCCCCTTTTACCTCAATAAGGAGCCTGTAAATTGGCCGTCATGAAAACCACCTGGCTTCTATACTTCTTCATACTTACGAATGTTCTGTCGGCGCAAAACCGGTATGATATCATCATTACAGAGATCATGTGCGATCCTTCGCCCCAGGTTGGATTACCTAACAATGAATGGATCGAAATCCATAACATCTCCGGCTCAGCTATTAACATATTGGACTGGCGTATTTCTGATGCATCCGGGCAAAGTGGTCCTATGCCAGAATTTATCCTCGAAGCAAACAGTTATGTGATCATTTGTGCTACCAGTGCACGCGATGCTATGACCACATTCGCACCCGTCATTACTGTCACGAGCTTCCCATCACTGGATAATGATGGTGAAATAATAATGCTAAAGGATCTCCATGGCTCGGTCATTCATGCCGTTGAGTATTCTTCAGCCTGGTACCAAAATGAATTAAAGAAAGATGGTGGCTGGTCACTCGAGATGCTCAACACTGGAACCCCCTGCTTGGGAAATAGGAACTGGAAAGCAAGTACAGACATTAGGGGAGGCACACCCGGACTGGTAAACTCGGTGAACGCGTTGATTGAAGACAGGCAGGAACCGGAACTGAAAAATGCCTATTTAGACATTGACTCAAATATAATCCTGGTATTTACTGAACCTCTTGACAGCTCGGCCGCCGCGAAAGCGACAAACTATACCATAGATGGTGGTATCGTTATCACATCTGCAGAAACGTTGCCGCCAATTTTTAACCGGGTGCAGCTTAAAACCGATAAATCCCTTTCGAGCGGTACCATTTATAATATCACTGCCAATAACATCAATGATTGTAAAGGAAACATAAACGGATCAGCCAATAAAACGAAAGTTGGTCTCCCCCATCAGGCGGTGCCGGGTGATGTGATCATCAACGAGATCCTGTTTAACCCCCGACCCAATGCCAACGACTATGTTGAACTTTTCAATAGAAGTGAAAAGATAATGGACATATCAAGCCTGTATCTTGCCAACAGGAACAGCAACAACGCAATCAATGTGGTCACCCAACTCAGTCCTACACCCGTCTACCTTTTCCCCCGCGACTATATAGTGGTAACCACCGATGCAGAAAACCTGGCACTGCAGTATTTGGTTTCTAGCCAAGATGCCGTTTTTACCCGCCCATCACTACCTTCCTACCCCGACAGTGAAGGGTTTGTCGTGGTGTTGAATCAGCAGGGCGAAGTGCTGGACGAAGTACACTATTCAGACGACTGGCATTTTAAACTAATAACTGATCCGGAAGGTGTTTCGCTGGAAAGACTGGATCCGGATGCAGAAACACAAAATGCACGCAACTGGCATTCGGCCGCCTCCACTGCGGGTTATGGTACACCCGGTTACCGCAATTCTCATACACTTCTGGTTGCGGACTTACCAGCCAGCTTTGAAGTCAATCCAAGGGTATTCTCACCCGACAATGATGGTCTGGATGATATTGCAACTATACAATATAAGATCAGCGAGCCCGGCTACCTTGCCAATATTACCATATTTGACGCGACGGGGAGGCTGGTCAAACAGCTTGTCAGGAATGGCCTACTGGGTGTAAGTGGTTATTGGAACTGGGACGGGTTGGATGATAAAGGGCTCAAGTTGCCGGTTGGCACCTATATCCTCTACACCGAGATATTTAACCTTGCGGGTAAAAAGAAAAGGTTTAAAAATACAATCGTGCTTGCCCGGAAATTAAAGTAGTCAAGAAATGCTGGCGCCAATCCTATATCTACACCAGTTCAATTTCAAAATTTACCAGGTTTTTGAACAACTGTATCCTGGCATCGATATCATCTTTTGTAATTTCTTTTAGGCGGGTAGGGCCGAATTTTTCAACACAAAAACTGGCCATGGCGGAGCCCACAATAATACCTCGTTTCATATTTTCGAACGAAATATCGCCTGTCTTTGCAAGATGTCCCATAAATCCACCGGCAAATGTATCACCAGCCCCGGTGGGATCAAATACATCTTCCAGCGGCAAAGC
>JAEYOL010000202.1 GCA_023411775.1 Bacteroidota bacterium
ATGCATTACTTTCCCGAGACCGGACTTCAGATCCTGCGACTGGGGCCTGGTCACTTTATCGGAGCGCTCGCCGGTGCTCACAAACAAATTGCCGTCCTTATCGAAAACTATCCGTCCTCCGAAATGAAGATTACCCTTATATGCCGGTGTGGCGCAATATATGACGGTGCTGCCTTCTATTTTTTTCTCATCAGCCGACAACTTTCCTTTAGCTACGGAAGTGAGATTGCCACCCGATACATCTTCGGAAAATACCCAGTACACCATTCTATTGGTCGAAAACGCGGGGTCAATAGTTAGTCACAGCAATCCCCCCTGTCCTTTTGAATTCACCTGCGGCAAACCGGTGATGGCTTCCGAAAGTTCACCGGTAGTGCTGGCGATCCGCATGGTTCCACCTTTTTCGGTAATAAGAAACCTGCCATCGGGAAGGCTGGTAATTCCCCAGGGCTTGGTGAGTCCACTGTTCAGCACTTTCACATCGATCGGTGTTTGGGTCTTAACGCCGGCTATGCGTGTCTGACCTTCAAATGCGGGTTTATAGTTCGTATTGGGCTGCTTGGTTTCAACCGGGGCCAGGGTGGTGCCATCGTCTGTCGAACGATTATCCGGAGGTGTTTGTTGACTGTTACAGGCTGTCAATAAAACGGTAAGGCCTATAATAGTACCGGGCAAAAATTTAATCACGATTATAGATTTAAGTGAAGAATACTACAAATTTAGTGAATATCGGTTTCTATCGCCGACCGCTTCGCAACCCGGCCAAATAACCGTTCGTGCATCATAACCATTTTAGGGGATACAGCACCCCATAATGGTTATTTCCAAAACATATCCACCACCGCAAATTTGCATGCTTAATCATTAAACCTTTTACTATGCAAAAGAGACATATCGTACTCCCGTTTTTTTTCAATTTACTTCATCTGATGAGTTTTTCCCAGATGCAGTTTGCTTCCCCGGAAGCCCGGGCCGGACATAATTTCGTGGTAAAAAAAATCAGGCTTGCATCAGGAGTTCAACTCAACTATGTGGAGCAGGGGCGTGAGACAAGCCAACCGGTTATTTTCCTACATGGCATAACGGATTCATGGTATTCTTATGAAGGCCTGCTACCGTTCTTACCGCCGTCCGTTCATGCCTTTGCCATCACGCAAAGAGGTCATGGTGACGCAGATAAGCCTTTGGGATCTTATGACCCCTCAGTTTTTGCAGCCGACCTGGCAGAATTTATAAAAGAACTCAACCTCGGACCCGCTATCATTGTCGGGCATTCGATGGGCGCTACAATTGCGCAACGATTTGGACTGGATCATCCCCAGCTCACGAAAGGCCTGGTGCTGATCGGCTCATTTGCCTCATTTGGTGATAAACCTGATATGAAAGAATTCACGGATTTTGTAAATCAACTTACCGACCCTGTTGATTCTACATTTATTTATGAGTTCCAAAAAAGTACTTTGGCAAAAGCGATACCTGCATCTCAGCTCCAAATGTTTGTATCCGAAAGCCGGAAGGTGCCAGCCCATGTATGGAAGTCAGTCATGAAAGGTTTGATGGCAATAAATTATAATGACGAACTCAAAAAAATGAATATCCCCACCTTATTAGTCTGGGGGGATAAAGATGCATTCGTAACCGGGCAGGACCAGGAGACATTACTAACCCATATCAAAGACTCCAGGCTGATCACCTATAAAAACACAGGTCATGCGGTACACTGGGAAGAGCCCCTGCGCCTTGCTACCGATCTTTTGGTATTTATCAACAAGCTTCTATAATTATTAATCACGTATATCGCTATGTTTTTAAGATTCATCCTACCATTTGTATCATTGGTGTTAGCCGCCTGCGATAAAGACAATGATGAACCAAAATCTCCCACCATGCTTTTAACGCAAAAAACCTGGATTCTAAAAAGTGTGGGTGTCGATGATAATAATAATGGTATCATCGATGCAGAAGAAGAAATGATCCGTGATTGTGACGCCGATAACCGCTATAGTTTTTATGTCAACGGCTCAGGGCTCTTTGAAGAAGCGGATCTGGATTGCGGGACAGGCATTGATGAACTGCCCTTTACCTGGAAATTTAAAGACGGGAGCAGCCATATTGAGTATAACGATAATACATTCAAAATACTACGTCTCACGGAAAATGAGATGGTGTTGAATCATTTCCTGGATATAGGGAATGGAAATAAACTATCATTCCTCACAAGTTTCCGTCATTGATTAAAACAATTTGAAAAATGAAAAAACTACAAAGGCGTCCCACGCTTCTCTTATATATCAGCTATTATGCTATAAAGCTTTACAATAAGATCTTAACACCTTTTCAAAACATGCCTACGCCTGATTTTAATGATGACCAGGATTCTCTTCGGCGATAAAGCCGAAGAGAATCCTGTCATTATTCTACAATGATCTTTCCTGTCATGACCGGGTGAATTGAGCAATAGTAGTCAGAACTCGTCATGGCCACCATCGACCAGCTATTGCCAGCCGCCAGGGGCGAAGAACGCCAGGCCTTTTCTTTTTGCTCCGTTACATCATGGGTTACCATGTCATTGTTTACAAAAATGATCGTATCGCCTTTATGAACGCTTAGCGTAGACGGCGTAAATTTCATCATCGCAATTTCAACCGTATAACTTACCGGCCGTACTGCCAAATCACCGGCTGATGGATCATCTTTGTCATCGCCGGCTGAAGTACAACCTGCGGTAAGGAACAATGCAAGAACGACCACCAGTCCCCCGAAAATCATTTTACTGTTCATCATTTCTTACGGTTTTTCTGAAGCATTTCAGCATGACCCAGGTGTGCTTTCAAAGCGGGCACAACTTTTTGAAGCAGGGATTTTAGCTCCGCGTTCTCTGTCTCGGGTATCAATAACCCCTCTACCGCCGCAATTACTGCTTTATGGTAAGCGACCTCATTATCTACATAGGCATTATTGAACGCCTCTCCGCTTTTTGATTCCAAATCCTTCTTTGTTTTTTCCGCATCCGCTAAAAGTTGTTTACTGACATCATTGTCTTTGGGCACTACTCCCAGTTTTTTCGCCAGGGCAGCAGCCTGAGCGATCACTGCCGTATGGTCATCGATCATCGTTTGAGCAAACTTCAACACTTCAGCATCCTGTGATCTTTTTTTGGCGATCTCTGCATACGAGATATCGATCTGGTTTGCTACAACTGCTACAGACGCCACTTCAGCATCTGATAATTTGGGATTACCTTGCGCATTACCCGATGTACCAGCCATCAGGTTTACAACAGCAAAAGCGAGCAAGGGTATCAAGCACTGACTCCTTTTCATACATTTTTATTTTAAGATTAAATGCTACAATTACTAACTATTGGAGTCACGCGATCAGAAAAGGTTACAAAAAGCAAATTATTCATGGTTTAAGAAACCACTGCGCACAAAGCGGACACGGCGAGTTGTTGTTAAGCTTCATATCCTGCTTCTATAACCGGTATGATTTGAACACATAGCAGTCTCTCGCCGTGCTCTCCGTGTCCGTCGTGGTTTAATTGTATTTATGAGTTAGCTCAAACTCGCCAGGCTGGAAAGATCCGTCTTATAAACAATAATAATTGACATTAAAGCTCTACAACAATGGCTTCCTCCCCAACATCCAGTTCGGAAAGGATCTTTTGCGTTGCGTCCATCATCGGCGGCGGTCCACATACATAAAATTTCCCGCCTGGTGCGGCCATATTCGCTTCCAGGAAGGAGCGTGTAATATAACCATGCGCATAACCTTCAACTGTTTCTTCAGAAAGAATATTTACAAAATTATTACCCAGGTAAGATTGCAATTCATCTTTGCGGATAATATCTTCTTTTGTTTTATTAGCAAAGATCAATTTATTGCCCGCCACCTGACCGGTGGCATGCAG
>JAEYOL010000229.1 GCA_023411775.1 Bacteroidota bacterium
CCCCTGTGTATTGGCTATCGTTTCAGAAAAATATTCACCCGTTTCCAGGTTCTTAAAGCGTAACGTATACAACCTCCTGCTTACATCATCTTCGCCAATAGCTATGACTTTATTATTATCACTAACGGCGATTGCGCTGGCCTGGTAATAATCCTTTCCCTGTGCCGCGACATTTGCATCATGGATGATCTCTTCTGTAGCAGTAAGGCTTTCCTTTTTGCGGCAATAGATCGGATACTGTTTGCCTTCTTCAAACCGGCTATAATACCAGTAACCGTTATCCTTGTATGGAGCCGACTCGTCCTTTTCTTTTATTCTTGCTTTTAACTCTGTAAATAACTTCTCGCGTAAATCTTTCACACCGGATAACATAGTATCGAGATAGGCATTTTCAGCTTCGAGGTACGCTACAACCCGGGCACTGTCCGGACCTTTCTTGAAATAATCATTCATCCAATAGTAATTGTCCACACGGGTATCGCCGTGAGCCACCAGTTCCGTAGCTTTTTTATCTGCTATCGGTGCAGCCACACCCTGGGGCCATGTAAAGCTGTTTATCGCCATGGTTGATTCGTTTTGGCAGGAATACAAGACTATTAATCCTGCTAACAGGATATTCCGTAAGCTCATGGAGGAGATATTTTATGAGTTGAATATACGGAACTTAAAGAATTCGGAACGGGGATCTCCGCTTACCGCGGCCGCCTAACCCAAAATCTTGCAATGAGGAATCCCAATAAACCAATAACGTCCTACGAGTATAGGCTGACTATTCAATTGCAACCTTATTCCTGGTGACTTATAATTTATCAGCTGTCGCTGCTGCCCGCATATACTCCGCGTTCAGGCGTGCAATATTGGTGATGGAGATCTCCTTTGGACATACAGCTTCACAGGCGCCGGTATTGGTACAGGAGCCAAACCCTTCTTTATCCATTTGAGCCACCATACTCAATACACGCTTCTTTCTTTCCGGATCACCCTGGGGAAGAAGTGCGAGGTGATTAACTTTTGCAGACACAAACAATAACGCTGACGAATTTTTGCATGCCGCTACACAGGCGCCGCATCCGATACAGGCTGCCGCACCAAAAGCTGCATCAGCTTTACCTTTTTCAACAGGTACGGCATTGGCGTCAACTGCATTACCTGTGTTGACAGATATATACCCACCAGCCTGAATGATGCGGTCGAAGGCATCGCGGTTTACCATCAGGTCTTTAATAACAGGGAAAGCATTGGCGCGCCAGGGTTCTACCGTGATCGTATCACCATCTTTATAAGCCCTCATGTGCAGTTGGCAGGTAGTATTGGCATGCCAGGGTCCATGCGGACGGCCATTAATATACATTGAGCAGGCACCGCATATGCCTTCGCGGCAATCATGGTCAAAAGCAATGGGGTCTTTACCCTCACTGATCAGCTTCTCGTTCAACACATCAAACATTTCCAGGAATGACATCTCCGACGAAATACCCGTCACCTCAAACAGCTCAAACCTTCCCGGACTTGTTGCATTCTTCTGCCTCCAGACTTTCAACTTAAGATTCATTAAGTAATGTTCCATGTACTAATGTGCTAATTTGATAATTTGAAAATTTGAAAATGTCCAAATAAGATTCAGATAAAACCTTTTACACCTCTTTTTGATGATGAAATAATCTTCGAAAGTATTTTTACAATTTCTTCAAGATCTTCCCGTAAGCTTTTCTCAAAAAGATACCCTTCACTCCTTTCGCACAATAACATCCAATATAAGGTCTCACTCGATTCCTTAGCGGCTATTTTCATTTTATGGACAAAATCAGTTTTGCTTTCTGCGTTCTGAGCCTCAAAAACATTTGCGCCAATCGATGTAGCTGATCGCAATAACTGCCTTGCAATCACAAACTTTTTATTTTGTTCAAGAACTTCACAATATTTAATAACTGATAGAGAAAATTCGATCGTTTTATTTACAATGAGGTTTTCTCTATCATTTCTCATAACCCAAAAATTTAATATTCAGGAATTTGATCTCATTTTCAAATTTCCAAATTTTCAAATTTTCAAATTACTTATAGCTTCTCTGCGTCGGCTTCGCGACTTCAAAGTTCAGGTCTTCTTTATTTAGTTGCCATTGGTTTTCACCTTTATATTCCCAGGCTGCTACATAAGAGTAGTTAGCATCATCGCGTTTTGCTTCACCCTCTTCAGTCTGACTCTCTTCACGGAAGTGACCGCCACAACTTTCATTGCGATGGAGTGCATCAATACACATCAATTCACCCAGCTCGATGAAATCGGCTACACGATTGGCCTTATCGAGTTCGGGATTCATTTCTCTTATTTCACCGGGGATGCGCAGGTCTGACCAAAATTCTTTCCTAAGCTGCCTGATCTCAGTGATCGCTTCTTCCAGTCCACTTGCATTACGTGCCATGCCACATTTTTCCCACATGATCTTACCCAAACGCTTATGCATACTTTCGACAGATTGCGTGCCCTTGATATTCATCAGGTTGTTGATCCGGTCACTCACGGCTTTTTCGGCCTCTTCAAAAGCAGGGTGCGTGGTTGGAATTGGCTTCACGGCTATTTCATCAGCCAGGTAATTACCTATGGTATAAGGATTCACAAAATAACCATCGGCAAGTCCCTGCATCAATGCAGACGCACCAAGACGATTGGCGCCATGGTCACTGAAATTAGCTTCGCCCAATGCGTAAAGTCCGGGCACACTTGTTTGCAATTCATAGTCCACCCAAAGTCCACCCATGGTATAGTGTACTGCGGGATAAATTCTCATCGGCACTTCATAAGGATTTTCTCCAGTGATCTTTTCATACATATCGAAAAGATTACCGTACTCTTCTTTAACTACTTCCTTACCCAGACGGGTGAGCGTTTCAATATCTGGATTTTCAATACCCAGTTTGTTGGCTTCGGTCCGGCCGTATTTGTTGATGAGATTGTATTTGAAATCGAGATACACGGCCTGACCGGTTGTGCCTACGCCATAGCCTGCATCGCACCTTTCCTTAGCCGCCCTCGACGCCACGTCGCGTGGTACCAGGTTACCAAAAGCAGGATACCTTCTCTCCAGGTAGTAGTCTCTCTCCTCTTCGGGAATGTCATTTGCCTTACGGGTATCACCTTTTTTCTTAGGTACCCAGATCCGGCCATCATTGCGGAGAGATTCTGACATCAGCGTCAGCTTGCTCTGGTGATCACCTGTAACAGGAATACATGTTGGGTGTATCTGTGTAAAACAGGGGTTTCCGAAAAATGCACCACGTTTATGAGCTTTCCATGCCGCGGTAACATTGCTTCCCATGGCATTGGTGCTTAGATAGAACACGTTGCCATAGCCACCACTGCAAAGCAAAGTGGCATGACCAAAATGTCTTTCAAGATCTCCTGTTACCAGGTTGCGCGCAATAATACCTCTCGCCTTTCCATCGATCATTACAATGTCCAGCATTTCATGGCGGTTGTACATTTTCACGTTTCCCAGGGCCACCTGTCTTTCCAGGGCCTGGTAAGCCCCTATCAGTAATTGCTGACCTGTTTGCCCGGCCGCATAGAAAGTTCTTTTTACCTGGGTACCACCGAAAGAGCGGTTATTCAACAAACCTCCATATTCTCTTGCAAAAGGAACGCCCTGCGCTACACACTGGTCGATAATATTCACACTTACTTCGGCCAGCCGATGCACGTTGGCTTCACGCGCACGGTAGTCGCCACCTTTGATCGTGTCATAAAACAAACGAAAAACGGAGTCGCCATCGTTTTGATAGTTCTTCGCGGCGTTGATACCACCCTGCGCGGCAATACTGTGTGCCCTGCGCGGTGAATCCTGGAAACAAAAAGCCTTTACCTGGTAACCCAGTTCACCGAGTGAAGCAGCCGCAGAAGCACCTGCCAGTCCGGTACCGATCACGATGATCTCAAGTTTTCGCTTATTAGCCGGGTTAACCAGTTTACAATGTCCCTTATAATCCGTCCACTTCTGCTCTAATGACCCAGACGGAATTTTTGAATCGAGCATATAATCTTTTTAGAATTATTTTATATCCTTTTCTCTTCAACCTGCGTACACCTCAGCCCCGCTATACCCATCCCAAATACATACTCACCGGCATCATAGCAAAAGCCAGAGACACCAGCAGCGAGAAACCAAATCCAAGCGACTTTACAATATCAATATGCCTGCTGTTTGCCAGTCCCATGGTACGGAACGAACTCTGAAAACCATGCAGCAGGTGCCAGAATAAAGAAATACAGGCAATCACATATACGATAACCACCCACAATTCAGAAAAAGTCAGTTTCATGAGTGTGTACATATCATGCATTTCCTTACCAGCGATCGAGGTTTGTACAACGCCGGTAAATCGGGAAGGTATCCAAAAATGCCACCAGTGCAGGATAAAAAACAGTAATAGGATTGTTCCCAATAAACCCATGCTGCGGCTATACCATTTGCTGCCCCGGTTTCCCATAGGGACAGCGTAACCCTGTTTTCTTTTTGCGTTGTTCTGTACCGTAAGTACGTAACCCTGGATAATATGAAGAAAAATGCCGACAAAAAGACCTACTTCCATAATTCGAATCACAACAGTGGCACCCATATAGTGAGCAGCTTTATTAAACATTACACCACCGTCATTTGCCCAGATACAGGCATTTACCCCAACGTGGACAACTAGAAATGCTATAAGCGACAACCCTGTCAGACCCATTACCAGTTTCTTGCCTACCGCTGAAGTCAGGAATTCAGACCATTTCATCCTTAATCTTTTAGTTCAATTTGCGCAAAAATAACATGCAATGACCAAACTATGACAAAAAATTTAGGTTTGGAAATCATTTCGAAATGAAATACATAAACAAACCGATCCTATGTGAGTGTATCGTGAAAAAGGTTATGTGAGTCTCGCGGAATTCTCTGTATCGATCTTTTTAAACAGGTGATATGGCTTATATATTCGCCAGTTTTCAATTTCCATTAATTCGATATAACGGTTAAGATGCGCGTGCTTAAAATCGTACTGGGTTTGTGATGGCATCCCGAGGCAAACAATCCAACCGTTCTCGTCCATAAGCTCGTCGAATAGTTCCTCGTAGTATTCTGTACCGCCGCTATGAAAGTTAAGAACGTTCTCCGCGATCAATATAAACTTACTGATGCCCTCATACATAAACTTTTCCAACACTTCCCTTTTTAGTTCCATGATATCATTTTCAATCGCATCATTCCACTCACCTATCATCTCAATAATGGCATACTTCTCATCACGATCTGCCATGAGCACTTTTACATATAGCGTGCGACTGCCAAAATCATCCCATTGCGGATGGATAAAATAATTGTAGACGGTCTGGGTAAATTCAAACTCGGAATACTCGCGGCCATAGAACGGTGAAAGCTGATCCTCCTCGCTCACATATATATGCCTCCAGTTATAAAATGGTTCTATGGTATGCATAGGCAAGTTCTTGCTGCAAAGATATACCAGGACGACAAAGAGTGAAACGCCTGTACCCCGTTTAAATTATTGATAAATGTTTTTCAGCACAGAACAATTAACATACCGATTTTATGTTATCTCAACAGGTAGTCGCGGAGACCCGAATACTCATTTTTCATTTTTGTACTGGTCTTATCGGCATTCAGGATGGTGCCAAGAGAGGCAGGTATCGGTACTTCTTCTCCGGTGGCCTGCTCAACCGCATCAGGAAATTTCACGGGGTGCGCTGTTTCGAGGAAAATCCCCTTTTTACCAGGATAATTATCCAAATATCTTTCCAGTGATAAAAATCCGACAGCCCCGTGCGGATCAAGCAAATAATGATGCTCCTTGTAAACGCGCTCTATGGTTTGTATAGTTTCTTCATCTGTAATGCAAAATGAAGACAGCTTTTCCTTCAGGTTTGCAAATTGATGTTGAAATATCTCCAGTATTCTCACAAAATTGCTGGGGTTGCCTACATCCATAGCGTTGGATAACGTTGGTTGTGCTTGCTTGGGTTGTAAAACACCCAGTTCCAGGTAGTCACCAACTACATCGTTTATATTACAGGCAGCAATAAAATGTTCGACGGGAAGACCAGACCTGTTAGCTAGCAGACCTGCGCATATATTTCCAAAATTGCCGCTGGGCACACAAATCACAGGTGGCCGGGTTTTATCTGCCCATTGCTTATAGGCAAAAAAATAATAAAACTGTTGTGGCAGCCATCTTGCAACATTGATTGAGTTGGCAGAGGTTAAAAATAATTTTTTATTGAGAGCGGGATCCGCGAAAGCCTGCTTTACCATCTGCTGGCACTCGTCAAAACTGCCGTCAACTTCCAAAGCATTAATATTTCTTCCCAGCGTGGTGAGTTGCTTTTCCTGGACAGGGCTCACCTTACCGGATGGATATAAGATCACAACTTCAATTCCTTCCACGCCATAAAATCCATGCGCAACGGCGCCACCGGTATCGCCGGATGTTGCAACCAGCACCGTTACTTTTTTTGTATTGTCGTTCAAAAAATAGCCCAGGCAACGACTCATAAACCTGGCGCCAACATCCTTAAAGGCAAGAGTTGGTCCATGAAATAACTCAAGAGCAAACACAGACGAGTTTACCTCCACAAGTGGTATAGGAAAATTGATTGTCTCCGAAACGATTTGGAAAAGCTTTTCATCAGGGATGCTATCGCCGATATAGGGCTTTATAACCCTGAAGGCGACTTCCTCATTTGAAAGTTCATTAATCTCTTCCACCATTTCCTTCTCCAAAACCGGTATCCTTTCCGGAAAATACAAACCCTTATCAGGCGCCTGTCCATTGATCGCCGCCTCCCTAAAATCCACAACCGGCGATTGTTTATTCGTGCTAAAGTACTTCATGTATATTCATTATTATCCCGATAACTTCATAGGCCGGGCATTACGCCTTTTCATACCTCCACATTTTCACATTTTCACATTTTCACTTTTTCAAATCTTCAAATTTTCAAATTTTCAAATTCTCACATTCCCACATCTTCAAATTTTCAAATCTTCAAATTTTCAAATTCTCCACCTCCACTCCTCTCTTATTGATCTTCGTCACATAAGTATGATAGTCGATACCCAGTCGTTCGTAAATTTCTTTCATCACCTTTTCCACATCAATCGCTGTCTTTTCATCGCGACTCAACATAAAGACGGACGGCCCTGAACCCGAAATCCCCCCGCCCAGGGCACCGGCTTCGCGACATTTTTGTTTTACTTCATCAAAACCAGGTATCAAAATACTGCGCACCGGTTCGATGATCACATCTTCGAGCGATCTGCCGATCAGGTCCAGGTCATTTTTTAAAAATCCCGTAACCAGCCCCGCGATATTTCCCCATTGGCGGATGGCATCTTTTAGCAGGACCTGCTGGCGGAGTATCTGCCTTGCATCGGATGTTCTCACTTCTATCTGTGGGTGCACGACGGTGACGTGCAGGTCTGGTGATGGTATTGATACAATATCGAGCGGATGAATGGAGCGGATCAGGCTTACACCACCCAGGATGCAGGGAGCAATATTATCGGCATGCTTTACACCCGATGCCAGCTTTTCACCGTTCATAGCCAGTTGCACCACTTCATCTGATGAAAAAATATTCCCAAGCAGGTGGTTGGCGGCAACCGCCGCACCAGCGGCACTGGCAGCACTTGAACCTATGCCACTTCCAGGCTTTATATGTTTTTCTATGGTTACTTCAAATCCCTTATCCGATCCGGCTTTTTCCAGGGCAGATAAAAAAACAACACCGGCGACATTTTTCTCTGGCTCCGTGGGCAGGTTGAAATCATCACGGTTGTGAATGATCACACCGGGCTCATCAATTAATTTCACTTCCATAATATCACTGGGCTTATCCAGTGCCAGCCCCAATATATCAAACCCGCAAACCAGGTTTGCCACCGTAGCCGGACATCGGACGGATATACCGCCCCCTCCTACCTGTGAACTGCCCATTGAATCCATATTATTCTTACTCATAAATTCTGCGATCAACAATCATCTATCCAATCAATTCCTCACATTTTCACATTCCCACATTTCCACATCCTCACATTTTCACATTTTCCACTCATTTTCAAATTTTCAAATTCTCAAATTTTCAAATTATTTACTCGCTCTCAATATATCCGCAAACACCCCACTCGCCGTTACCTCGGCACCTGCTCCTGCTCCTTTGATCACCAGCGGCTGCTCAGTATAACGATCAGTATAAAACAAAACAACGTTGTCTTTTCCGTACAGGTGGTAAAGATCATGATCGGGACTGATATGCTGCAGGCCGACCGAAGCCTTTCCGTCTTTATAGGAAGCCACAAACTTCAATATACATCCTTCCTGAGAGGCTTCTTCAAAAAGTTTTTTAAAATGAGCTTCTTCCTGCTCCATCGCCGCGTAAAAATCATCTACAGTGCCCTGCATGCAGGACGGAGGCATAAATGAATTGTTTTTTATTTCGTCCATCTCAATTCTAACGCCAGCTTCCCTGGCCAGGATCATGATCTTGCGCATCACATCTGTCCCACCCAGATCAAGCCGGGGATCAGGTTCGGTATAACCTTCGTCCTGCGCCTGTTTCACAACCGATGCAAATTTTTTCTTTCCGTCATAGTTATTAAAAACAAAATTGAGCGTGCCACTCAACACTGCATCGATCTGGTGTACACGGTCGCCACTGCGAACCAGGTCGTTCAGCGTGGCGATCACCGGCAAACCTGCACCCACATTTGTTTCAAACAGGAACTGGCAATTAAATTCATCGGCCAGTTCTTTTAATTTTTTATAATTATCGAATGCGGAAGATGCGGCGATCTTATTGCACGCCACAACAGTAATACTTTTTTGTAGCAACCGGTCGTACACGGATGCTACTTTATCATTGGCGGTAATATCCACAAAAACCGAGTTGCGAAGATTCCGATCAATGACACCATTTACAAACTCCTGCAGGTTGGCCGTTTCGCCTTCCTGTAGCTGCTCGCTCCAGCGGCTCATATCAATCCCTTCTTCCTTAAAGATCATCTTGCGGCTATTACATAACCCGACAACCCGAAGCTGCAGTCTCATTCGTTTCTGCAGAAAATCGAGTTGCTGGTGGATCTGCCCGAGTAGTTTGCTGCCGACATTACCAGTACCCGTGATAAATAGATTCACCTGTTTATAGGTAGTCTCAAAAAATTCTTCATGAAGTACGTTGATTGATTTTTTTACATCACGCGTGGCGATAACCGTGGAAATATTTTTCTCCGAAGAACCCTGGGCAATCGCACGGATGTTCACGCCGTTTTTTCCCATGGCACTGAACATGCGGCCGCTGATACCGGGGTGACTCTTCATGTTCTCTCCTACCAGTGCCACAATAGACAGGTCTGTTTCTATCGATAGCGGATCTACTTTTTCAAGTGCGATCTCATTGGCAAAAGCAGCATCAACAGCCTGTTTTGCTTTCTCCGCAGAAACCGAGTTGACGGCCACACAAATAGAATGTTCGGAAGAACTTTGCGTGATCAGAATGACGTTGATCTTTTCGTTGCTAAGCGCTTCAAATAATCTCTTTGAAAAGCCCGGGATACCAATCATACCACTTCCTTCAAGACTGAGCAGGGCAATATTATTGATGCTGGAAATACCTCGTACGATGTTACCGTTTCTCTGGGCAACCGACTCGATGAGGGTGCCTGCATCCTGTGGCGAGAATGTGTTTTTTATCCAAACGGGTATATTCTTTGTCATCACCGGCTGGATAGTAGGGGGATATATTACTTTAGCACCGAAATGAGAAAGCTCCATGGCTTCCTGGTAAGAAATATGCGGGATGATGCGTGCGTTGGCTGTAAGCCTTGGATCGGCCGTCATCATACCACTTACATCAGTCCAAATCTCAAGCGATTTTGCATTCAGTGCTCCAGCAATGATGGCTGCGGTAAAATCGGATCCACCTCTGCCTAAAGTAGTTGTTATACCCTCAGCATTTGCGGCGATAAAACCGGGAAGGATAAAAAGCTCGACGGGCTGATTAGGGAAATACTCATTCAGGTTTAAATGAGTTCTTGCGAAGTCCACTTCGGCATTGGTGAAATTTGAATTGGTTACGATCAGTTCCCGGGAGTCCTTCCATGCACTTTCAACGCCCTGCGCTTTGAATGTGGCAGCAATGATCTGCGAAGAAAGCCACTCACCATAACTGGCGATCCGGTCACGGGAACGTGCTGTAAGTTCACGCAGCAAGAAGATACCGTTACAGATATCTTCAATCTCGTTACAGCTTTTTTTAACCAGGCTGAGCAACTGGCTTTGATGTGTCACCGGGATCAGTTGTTTGACAGTATCAAGATGACGTTGTTCTATAAAACTTAGTTTGTCCCTAAAGGTTTCATTGCCTTCCGAAGCCAGCACAGCCGCATGTAGCAACAGGTCCGTGACACCTCCCAATGCTGAAACGACGACAATAGTTTTACCTGATTTGACCTTTTCCTTTACTATGGATATAACTTTATTGATATTCTCTGCATTAGCGACCGAAGTGCCACCGAATTTTAAAACCTGCATGAACAATTTTTTTGATGTCTGAAATAAATAAGGGAATCCTTCTCGTGAAAAGCCGCAACGGCCCGTGGGTGATATGATAAATACAATCCCTTACGGGATTGTTGTGATAATAGTAGTGGTTGTGGATGTAAAACCCACGTTAAAGATATGAATATGACTACTATTAATGCGCATCACTTGTTTATGAGGTGCACAAGATACTACAGAAAGCCTTATAATTAAAAAGCTTTCAAAACTTTTTAAACCAAACTAGTGTTAGTTATTTTCCGGCAGAAGCTGCCGCTTTTTTTACGCTGCCATATTGTAGCAGCAGGGCTTTTGCCTTTTCATAGTCAGGCAATGATAGTCGGTCCATTAACATCTTTACACCACGATCGACCAGTTTCTCATTGGTAAGTTGCATGTTGACCATCTTATTATCTTCCACGCGGCCCAGCTGGATCATAGCGGAAGTTGAGATCATATTCAGCACCAGTTTTTGCGCGGTGCCGCTTTTCATTCTTGTACTACCGGTAACAAACTCGGGACCTACTACCACTTCAATAGGAAAGTCGGCTGCGGCGCTGACCGGGGAATCAGGATTACAGGAAATGCTTCCCGTAACAATACCATTTTTGCGACATTCCTCCAAGGCACCGATCACGTATGGCGTGGTTCCGCTGGCGGCGATTCCGATAACAACGTCTTTGTCTGATACATTATGAACCTGGAGATCTTTCCAACCCTGTTCCTTATCGTCTTCTGCGTATTCTACCGCTGTAGTGATGGCTTTATCACCACCGGCGATGATTGCGACCACCAATCCATAAGGTACACCATATGTAGGCGGGCATTCACTGGCATCGACTACGGCCAGCCTTCCGCTGGTGCCAGCCCCTATGTAAAACAACCGCCCACCCATCAACATCTTATCGCTGACCGCTTCTACCAGCTTTTCGATCTGTGGTATGGCCCGGGCTACAGCATCCGGCACCAGTTGATCCTCCTTGTTGATGTTGACCAGCAACTCAGCCACACTCATTTTTTCCAGGTTATGATACAAACTCGACTTCTCTGTAATCTTTTCAAATGCCATACTTCATCTTTTAGCTATGGTATTCTATGAGACCGCTCATAGGTTTTTTTAATACTTTTCCTAGTTTAAATTCGTAACTGTTGCAGAGTTCCTGCAATACATCACGAAATCCATAAGCAACACTGCCTACAAAATTCACCGGTAATGCCCTAGATTCTTTATACCTGCATAAATGTGTAAAGAAAAAATCATTCAGACAATCTTCAATGATATTTTCTATCATGTAGTGCTCCCTGTTCTCGGCCAGGAACATAACAAAGCCGGCAAGATAACGATTAGGTAAGGGATTCTTATAAACATTTTCCAATATTTCAGAAGAATTGGTCAGATACTTAAGATCAAAACGGCCTTTCAATTCATCATCAAAAGTATTGTACAGGTAATATTGCAGTACCCTCTTTCCCATATAGGCACCACTACCCTCATCGCCCAGCACATACCCGAGCCCGGGACTATTCTGCACTATCTTTTTCCCATTATAATAACAGGAGTTGGATCCGGTACCCAGAATACAGGCAATACCTTTTTTGTGACCGCATAAAGCACGTGCGGCCGCCAGCAGGTCGTGATTTACATCCACTTTTGCTTCCGGAAATACATCTTTAAGGGCTTTCTTCACCAGTTTGACATTATCGGGATTAGCGCATCCTGTCCCATAAAAAAAGATCTCATCAACCCGAACATTCTTCATTTTGGGTTTCAATTCTTTCAATAGCAACTCTCTGATCTGTTCCCGATTTAAAAAGTACGGACTTATTCCCTGGGTAAGAATTGTTTTATTTTTCCGTTCGTCTATAAGTGTCCACTCAGCTTTTGTAGCACCGCTGTCAGCTATTAGTTTTACAGAAGGCATATAAAGATTTGTTGAAATGGATGAACGAAAACAACATTCCGCTCAAATCCAGTATTTTGCGCCAAATTAATGTAAAGATAGAAGATGCGAAATAAAAAACTTCAGGTTTGGTTACCGCTTATTTTTTCATTGGTATTGATCGTGGGAATGTTTCTGGGATACAAGATGAATAATAAAGGTACAAGTAAGGGTTTTTTCAAAAACACCACACCTTCTACCTTACAGGAAGCACTTGATCTCATTCGGCTTAGATACGTCGACAAAGTAAATCTCGACTCTGTTCAACGAGGCGCTATCAAAGCAATGATGAATGAACTTGATCCGCATTCAGTATATTTTCCACCGGTTGAGTTAAAGGAAGCGAACGAAGATCTCGCCGGCATCTTTGACGGCATAGGTGTTGAGTTCAATATATTTAGCGACACAGTCAATGTGATGTATGTTGTACCTGGCGGACCGAGCGATAAAGCCGGTTTGCAGATCGGGGACAAATTACTTAAGGTAAATGATTCAACCCTTACCGGTAAATCAGTTACAACAGATAAGATTAAGGAATTTATCCGCGGTGAGCGGGGTTCGGTCGCCTCAATCCAGATTTTACGAGGCACAGATTTTAAAACAGTCCAGGTAACGCGTGGTGTGATCCCTGTATCATCGGTTGATGCCGCTTACATGATCGATAAGACAACCGGTTATATTAAACTGAATAAGTTTACTGAGAATAGTTACGAAGAGTTTATGGCGGCGCTGGAAAGCCTGGTTAAACAAGGCATGGGTGAACTCATCTTTGACTTGCGCGGCAATGGTGGAGGTTACATGAATGAAGCCATTGATATGGCTGATGAATTTCTCGACAGCGACAGGCTGGTAGTGTACACTGAAGGCACCAACAGCAAGAAAAGAGAGTACCGCTGCAAAAGACCGGGACTCTTTGAAAAAGGAAAACTTAGCATTCTCGTTGATGAACTTTCAGCAAGTGCCAGTGAAGTACTCGCAGGCGCACTCCAGGACTGGGACCGCGCCACCATCATCGGCAGGCGCACATTCGGGAAAGGACTGGTGCAGGAACAATATCAATTGAGTGATGGTTCGGCGATCAGGCTTACGGTAGCACGCTATTTTACCCCACTGGGCAGAAGCATACAAAGATCATATGGACAGGGCAAAAAGGTCTATATGGATGAAATATGGGAACGGTTTTCCAATGGAGAATCCCTGTATGCGGATTCCAATAAAATAAATAATGGGCAGGAATATAAGACACCCGCCGGGCATATCGTTTACGGTGGAGGCGGTATTATGCCGGATATTTTTGTCCCGATCGATACGGCAACTTATCCTCCCGGCATCAATCGATTGTTTGTCAATAGCAGTTTCAACAAATTTGTCTATACCTATTATCTCCGCAATAAACCGCATATTGATAAATATGCCAACGCTGGCGAATATGCCCGGAATTTTGAAAGAAAAGACGAAATGTGGGAACAGTTTTCCAGCTATGCCTCTCTTAGGGATTCTGTAAATCTCGGAATACTTTCCGCGAAACAGAAAGAGTCCCTGCAACGAAGACTTGTGGCATACCTGGGCAGGTTCCGCTGGAGGAACAGTGGTTATTTCCAGGTCCTGAATGCACAGGACGCCATGGTCAATAAAGCACTGGAAGAATTCAAATGACAATCCCGGTTAGAGCAACCGGGATCAAATCTGTTAATAAGAAGTCGCGGTTATTTAATAAAATCGGTTAACATATATCGACCGCAAAAAAAATAAAAACCCGGGTCAACCCCGGGCTACCTGCTCACCTATATTTATTGATTACCATTTTTATTCTCGTCCCACCATTTCTTTTCAATCCTATAAGATCCGAAAAGACCCAGGCCGCCGCCGATTGCGATCAACGCGAAGTAAATGGGTACATTCTTGTCATCATCATAGTGCCTCGTTGGCGTCATGCTTCCGTATAATACATAGTTATCGAGCAAATAAGCAAGGAACAACCCCATACCCGCTCCGATCAGGAGAAGTGCCCATTTCAAATTCTTGTAGGGCGCCGGGCGATTTGCAAATTCTTTTGGATTCATGCCTTTTTCGATCATGGCCAAATTTTGCCG
>JAEYOL010000251.1 GCA_023411775.1 Bacteroidota bacterium
GCTAAAACTTGCTGTAAGTTAAACCGAAGTGATGCAGTTTTTGTTATTTACTGCAATTGTAACAACGGTAATGACTCAGCTTGTCTTTTTGCCGTGATGCCGTCATAACCCAGATGGAAATTCCAGGCTTGCCCAAAGCGTTTTTAAACTGGATCATGCTGGACGAACGCTTTGAATTTGTACAGGGCGGCGCTTCCTATATGGGTGGGGATGGCGAATTAAAGGAACTTGTGACACCCGACCTCCCGATAAACAAAAACGGTTATCTTTATGTCTATGTTAGCAATGAAACGACTAACATAGATGTGTTCTTTGATAATCTGCAGGTAACGCATGTAAGGGGGCCGGTATTGGAGGAGACGCATTATTATCCGTTCGGGTTGACAATGGCGGGGATAAGTTCGAAAGCACTGGATGGTAATGCTGAGAATAAGTTCAAGTACAATGGTAAAGAAGAACAAAGGAAAGAGTTCAGTGATGGTAGTGGGTTAGAATGGCTGGATTATGGGGCGAGAATGTATGATAACCAGATTGGGAGGTGGATGATTAATGACCCGATGAGTGAGAAATCCTATGACGTTAGTCCGTTTGCATATGTAAGAAACAATCCTATCTCAAAAATAGACCCAGATGGAAATACTGATTACGATGTTGTTGTAAAAACGTCTAAAGACCCCAAGACTGGTGCAATAACGAGAACCGTTGACGTTAAAGTTACATACAATGTAATAAACTTGTCAAGTAGGGATATGTACAATGCTTATGAAGTCTCAGGCTCAGGGTATAAAAATTCAACATTTAGTTCGACGTTGAACTTTGCTAAGGGAGAAGCGGGAAATACAACGGATGTTACTGTCGTGGTGAATGTAAATATCAACTATAAATTGGCAGATAATATTGACAAGGTGAGTAATAACGAAAATGTATTGTTAGTTGTAGATGATGTTCAAAAAATGGGGAATGAGAAAAAAGAGCCCGCAGGTCGAGCGGAGATAGCTGGACAAACAATGGCAATTGAACAGAAATCCAAAAATAATAGGCCGTTGGTAAATCATGAGCAGGGGCATAATTTTGGATTAGAGCATAATAGCGGTCAGCAAAATTTAATGAATGAAACTCCCACTTCAAGTAACTTATCTGATAAACAACGAAAGCAAATTTTCTCTGCTCTCGCCGGTATAAAAGATGGCGCCATGCACTTCGGAGGTCGAAATGCCCAACAGGAAGCAAAAAATTTTGTCAACACTACTAATCTATCATATGATAAAGAGAAAGCAAAAAAGGCTGGTTTTTAATGTCACTGTGTTTTTGCTTGTATTGATTGGCTGTACAACGAATCAACATAAGGAAGAAGAAAGTTTATCACTGAAATTATTTTCCCTTCAAAAATCTTCTTCAAAATTAAATTCAGTCATAACTGAATCTGATGATGGATATCATGGGAAGATTTTATCTGACAATTTGGATACGATATACTTTAACTTTGGTTATGATATTGACAATTTATCAGAGAAAGATCCGGCAGTGATTTATTATCCCTACAATGAAGCAGATATCCGAAATAATCTTGATACAGCATTAGTCGACCCCAGTAAAATTGTTTATACTAATAAACCAAATTTTGATATTGATGAGTTTAGGAAACAGAATGTTTATTTTGATACCATATCTGGCTTACATGCAAAAATAACTGTTCCAAGAAGAGTAGGAAGAGGCATTACTGGTGTTTATATTGACAGCATTAGAAGTGATGCGGGAGGAAGATTGAAATTTAATTTTTATGCAAAAGACTTGGATAGTATCAAGCAGGAAAGAATGTTAAAGTCCATACGAAGTATCAAGTTAAAAAAAATGAGATAACACCAAGCTCGGAAAATCATTTTATAATAAGCCACTCTGCGGAGTGGTTTTTTTTTGCTCAAAATTTAATGAATATGGAACTAAATACAACGAACCCGCACTGGTTTACATACAGAACGGATGAACTCCTGATAGAGTTATTAGGTGGTGTAAGAATAGTTACACTGGACAGGATGAGAGTAACCATGAAGGTTACAGTAGTAAACAGAAAGCATGCTGGCTACCTTACAAATCCAGAGCTTGCAGGTTTATCAGTCAGGCATAACCTTGACCTATACAATGATACACAGGTAGAAAAATTTATCAGAAGATAGCTCTTTAATCCGGTAAAAACTGTCCCGACTGGTACCCAATTGTTCGTAGTCTTACCAGCCAAAGTAAAATTTAAGTTATAGGATTGTTGTGGTGAGTCTGTGACTCACCATCAGCCCTCCAGGGCTGTCCACCCCGCTATAGCAAACATTAGGCAATCGATGAGCCTGGGCAGTTATTCGCCGAAGTGAAAGGTATCAAACTCTTCCTCATCGATATAAGAAATAGCCCTCATTAACAAGATGTACCTGGCCGTAGATTTGGCCGTCGGCGCCACTAGTAATCCACCGGCACGCTCTTCATATAGGAATCGAGCTCTATATGCTCTTCTTTGCGGAAAGGAGCTTCGGTATTTCTCAGCTTCAGGATCCGGGCAACTTTGAAATCGCGGTAGTCATTGCGTATATGACACCAACTGATCATGTGCCAGTTGAACGCGTAAAAAACAAGACCGATCGGTTCCACCTGCCGCTTGCTGATCTCTTCATTGTTGTTTTTGTAATCGATATCTAAAATGGTCCTGGATGAGATCGCATTCTGAATGATAGATAGATATTCAAAATTATAGCGGAGACATTCGGGAACCTGAAGCTTAATATTATCAGCGAGTATATCGATCTTTTCTTTTTGAGAACTCCGCAACACGGCTTTTATCTTGTTAAGGCCATTACTGTAATGGGTTTGTATCGATTTATCAGAAATTCCCGACACGATCGCTTCCATCAGCAGGAATGCATTTGCTTCTTCCGTGCTGAAAGAAACAGGAGGCAGGAAATACCCCTGAACCACGAAATATCCTTTGTGTTGTTCAAAACTGATCGGGATCCCTGATTCACCCAGGGCCTTGATATCGCGATACACGGTGCGTACACTGATCTTGAATTTCTCAGCGATCTTTTCTGCCGGTACGAATTTTTTTGACTGAAGCAGGGTAAGTATTCCAAAAAGGCGATCGATACGATTCATGGTAATGGTTTAGAAAAAGGGTATACAAGATACGAAACGATTGCCTTTTAAAATGAAAAACCCCGCCTGCACGAACTTGCAGGTGGGGTTGTCTTTTTATTTCCCGCGATTATGAAATCTTTACTGGTGTGGCGGTTCCCCTTTTCTGCGCATTCTGGATAAACCACATGATGGTGAAGCTGGGAATAAAATCGGTGCCCGGAAGCAATTCTTCGATAAAGTTCCCAAATCCTCCCAGTACCCCTTTCCATCCACCGAAGCTGGTCATAAACACCAGCGACGAGATCGGCGCCCATAGTATATCACCAAATTCGCCAAGGAATGGAACGGCATAGGTAGCATAACCCACCAGGTCCATCAGGATACAAAAAAGTAGTGAAGGTTGTTTTCTGTTCATTTTTACTTTTTGCTTTGTACTGTATTTAGTCAAATATGCTGCCATGTTTACTGATACAAAGAAGTAAAACGACCCCCGATAGTTGCAGCATATATTAATTAGAAACTTTAAATTTTTTTAACATCCCGGCACGCGGCTGTAAGCTTCTAACTATTAGGTCCCTCAAGCATCCTTTCACTTGCGTCAGCCGGGGACGTCAGACGCTGGTGTCCCGACTACTAACTACTAACTACGAACTACTAACTCCGAACTAAAGACTCCCGACTCCCCTGATACAATTCGTACTCCAGCAACCTGCAATCAATCGTGCTGGTGTAAAATTCAATCCTGCGTTTGGCTTTCAGTCCGATCTTTTTTGCCAGGTCAAGGTTGCCGGTGAAGATATAACCGGTATAACCCTGGCAGCGTTGTTTCATAAAATCTCCGATCCGTGCGTAAGTTTTTTCAAGTTCAGCTACTTCACCCAGCCGCTCACCGTATTCGGGATTCATGTATACGACACCTTGAAGTCCCTCCGGCACCGTTGTTTTTTCGAAATCACAAACCTCGAAGTCGATCAGGTTGGCAACTCCTGCCGCAATGGCATTTTTCCTTGCATTGGCAATTGCCCTTTCACTATAATCCGAAGCAATTATTTTTAACCCCGGTACATCACGGATCTGTTCTTCCAGCAGGGCATCCTGTTGCTGGTAAAAGTCTTCGTCATATCCTATTATATGCATAAACGCATAATTAGTCCTAAATAAACCCGGTCGCCGGTTGGTGGCGATCAGGGCTGCTTCGATGGCTACAGTCCCCGAACCGCACATTGGATTGACAAAGGGAGCATTGCGATCCCATCGCGTTGCGTAGATGGTCGCGGCAGCCAGCGACTCCAGCATGGGTGCCTGCCCTGGAATCTTGCGGTAGCCATGCCGCGCCAGCGAGTCTCCGGATGTGTCGATGAAAATTTCCGCTTCATCGTTTTTCCAGAACAAATGGATCACAGCGCCGGTAAGTTCAGCACCTGTCGAAGGCCGGGCCCCGGTTTTATTGCGAAGACGGTCGGCAATAGCATCCTTTACACGAAGGTTGGCAAACATGCTGTTGTTGATGGTCGGGTTGCTCACATTACTCGTAACCGAAAAATATCCCCCGGTAGGTAGAATGTTTTCCCAGGGGTAATCGATGAGATGATTATAAATATCGTTGGCGTCACTCGCATGGAATTTTTCCAGGCTGTACAGGACCTGGCTGGCACAACGAAGATTCAGGTTGAGACGGATGCAATCGTTCATGCTGCCGCGCAATCGAATGCCGGTCACAAAACTGTCTTCCACCTCGAAACCAAGCTGCTCTACTTCCTGTTGCAGGAATGGCGTAATTCGTTTGTGTGAGGTTATGGTGATGGAGCCGGGCTTTGTGAATGGATTCATTTGGCGAAGATAGGGAGAGGGGAGTAGTGAGTAGTGAGTGGTGAGTAGTTGGCCACAAGAAAGGTCTTTCATTTATGTAGTTTAAATACTACATGCTCATCCTGAGTTTTTTCTATAGCATAATGCCAGTATCGTCTATTTTTTTCACGCTTCGAGTGTCATTGTTTTGTAATCGCATGTGAGTAAAGAAAATGAGCAGGTTTAAACATTTTATTAGCACTTGGCGACCGGTTTGGTGCCATTTTACGTGGATATAGTATTTTATATTTTATGGAAAACCTGAATAAGCTGGTAGATCGCCTGAGTGAAGTATTTCTTCCTGCTGCAGTGCAGAACCAGAGTTTTTTTCTGAATGATGTACCTGCTGATCTTGCTATCACCAGCAACACGCAGTATATCAGTTCAGTCCTGAGCCGGATGATCTCAACGGTGGTGAAACATGTGAGCGACACCTGTATCCGGTTTACCGCCAGGAGACATGGTAATATCGTAGTACTCGAAGTGCAGGAATCAGGTAGCGTACATGGGTTTGCGATGGCAAGTGAGTTGCAGCAGGTGAATTCCCTGGCCGAAAGATTTGGAGGCAGGCTCAGTATCACACTCCCCAGGCCCGAAACTACGGCCATTTCCTTTAGTTTCCCTGATGACGATAATTGATAAAGCCACAGATTGGCTTATCTCCTGAACCGAAATACATAACTCCGGGTGCCGGTATAAACATAGGCCTTGAACCGGTTGGTACCCGTGAAGACCATCTCATCAAAAAATTCAGACCGGATATCCTGGGAGGTAAAATTTACCGCCGTGATACGCAGGCTGCGTACATACCGGTCGTCGCAGGAATACACACCATTTTCATCAGTAAAGCATTGGCCAGCCACCCAGTCGCGGCGTATATCCCAGCTGCCTTTGTACAACTCACCATTGCTGTTGGTGTATTCGAGTTGCCCATCATCCTTAAATACAAATTCTCCATCCCTGAATGGCAGGTTACCAGAGCTACCGCCCCAGCCAAGTCTATCCACATCTACAAGACGCCATACCCCGCCTTCAATACGATCATCATACCTTTTCAGGAAATCCTTGCTGCAACTACCCAGCAGGACGAAAGAGAAAATTACTGCGGTGATAAAGTATAGTTTTTTCATACACCTGGTTTTTGATGATGAAAAATTAAATCTTTCGTATACACGTAACAAACACCGCAACTATGCTTTAACCAAAAATTAGGTGAAAGCAGCATAGTGAAATACTAAGAGCATGGATGACTAAGCGGCCTGGTGAGAAAATCGTATTTAGATGTATCCTTGTCTAAATGTATTTTAACCACCATTGTGTATGCTGCGACTTGTATTTGTTATACCAGCGACATGGTAAATACAAAATCGCTACCACCGAAATCCAGATCAGGTACACAACCCAAAGCGGGTAACCGAATTGGGAGGGTCGGAAAAGGAAAGGTGATTGCGGTTCAGAAATTTGGTCTACTGTATGATTCGATGCGAAGAAGACGATGACCAGCAATGTGTGAAGCAAATAAAAATGCAGTATATAATAAAAGAAAGGTACCCGCCCATACACCGATACCACCCGTGTCCAGCCGGCGCGAATATATTCCAACAGCGAAAGCAGGATCAGGGACGGGCCGATCGTCATGCAGGAAAACTGCAGAGATGGCGGGTATTTACTGGTATTTAAAAATGAATACAGCGTGTTGCCATCCCATGTGCCGGGATCCCCATAACCACGGGCTAATCGCAATACTATAAATAAAAGGGTCGCCACGGTGCCCGTGATCAGCAGTAATCGTTGTCTTTTTTTTGCCGGAAAATCTTTTTGAAACCAAACACCCATGCAATACCCGAGCAGCATCAAACCCGTCCACGGAAGGATGGCGTAAAATATGCCGATTGTATGCGTGCCGTCGAGCGGTAAAAACAGGCCCCGGGTGGTAAACAGCGTCCCCACCAGGTAAGCAAGCGTGCCGTTTGCCGGGGGATTGGAATAATCCAGGATATTATGCCCGAGCACCAGCAGGATGCCGGCCCAAAACACCACCTTATAAGATATTCGCATCAGCAAACCAAGTACGATCATGCTCCAGCCAATAGCCCAGATGACCTGCAGAATGATAAAGTTGAAAAAAGGGTTGAAAGTAAGCCCCAAAGTTACCAGGGTAACCTCGGCTATAACCAGCCAGGCGCCTCTTTTCATGAGGAATGCACCGGCTTCTGCTTTTGTTTTTTTCCGGGATGAAAGCCAGGCCGATAGCCCGGACAGGAATACAAAGCCAGGCGCGCAATAATGCGTAATAAAACGGGTAAAAAACAATGCCGGGGTGGTGGTGGCGGGATCCAGCGGATCGGCGGTCATTGCTGTAATATGGAAGAAATCCCGGGTATGATCGAGGGCCATAATGATCATAATCAATCCCCTAAGGATGTCAATTGACGCCACGCGATAGGTGGAAGCAGTCGGGGTCATATCCGTAAATTATAACAATTTAATATAGAACTGCATTCTGTTTAAATAAAAGTGCAGTTCACGCATTTCTTTTAACGTTGGACCTTCAAATAAAATAATTTGCACCCGGTTTAAACATAACGAGCGAATGAAAATTCTTTTTATTGGAGATAGTTTAGTGAAAGGCAAAAAAGGGGTGGACTGGGTCAAATGGCTCGCTTCGAAAAATCCGGGATGGACAGTTGACAATGCGGGAGTTGAAGGTGAAACCCTGACCCGGATCACGGAGAGGGCGTTAAAGAAGCTGGAAGCATCGGCCTATGATATGGTTTTTTTCGAGGCTGGCCTCACGGATCTCCTGGCGCCTGAAATAGGTAAAAGGAATTTACTATTCAGGCAAAAATTCGCCGGATGTGACAAAGAAACTCTTGACAACCCTGCCGCTTTCGAACAGGCTTACCGTGCCGCGATCGACAGTATTAAACAAAGAACTAATGGCACAGTCCTTATCGCTACGCTGGGTTGCATATGTGAAGACCTGGACGCGCCCATCAATAAAAAACGGGCTTCGTACAATGCCATAATACGTGACATCGCCATTGAAACCGGATGCGGACTGGTAGACGCGGGCGCGGTATTTGACGGCTATCTCCGTCGTTGCCGCACCAGGGCTTACCTGATGGAGGGATACTGGAATACCTGTTACCTGGACGGATTTCAGTGCCGGGTACTTGGTTGTCCCGACCAGTTAAGCAGGAAAAGAAAGCTGCACCTAACCATCGATGGCGTGCACCTCAATAGCCGCGGTGCCAATCTTTACCGGGATGAAACGGAACGACAGATAAAAGCCGTGATGATCGATATTGCTTCGTCAACCGGTTTTTCTAATTCCACAACATCTTTATCACATCCACGGCATGCGAGCTGATTTAATCGGTATGTTGATCAACATAGGCCGAGATCCATCCAACCTGGCCGTTTTTAACGAGATAAAATTGTTTGGTCTCATAAACCGATTTGAACTGACGCATGATCTTAAGCATCAAACCTGTGCCAGCCAGCATTGAACGTTGGTCGAATACTTTATGCACCCGATTGATCTCAGCCGACAACGCATCTTTGTCAATCCCCGCCTGTACCTTATCGGCTAATTTACCCGCGGAAAGTGAAGCATAGTTTTTATAAAGTGTTTCGCTAAATTTCTGCACATCGTCATAGGTTACTGTCACGATAGAACTTCCTGACATTTCTGGTTTGATCAGGGTTGCCGTTGCCCAGGCAATTCCACCACTGAATGCGATATAATCATTCATGTTGTAAGCACCGCTTGCATTCACCGCATAGATGATCTCCTGTTCTTCGGCTGCTACCAGTACACGGTACAACTGCTTATTGAAATTGTTCAGGGTTTTATCAAATTCCTCGCATCTTTTTTCTGTTGCGTTTGCTACACTTTTGGTGCCCCAGTTGAGATTGAAAAGTCTGAAGTCTTTGGTATTATCATAAGGGAAAAAGCCTCCTTTTGTATTGCCGCTTCCTATATCGATCAGGAAAGTGCTGAACCTTTTTGATTCCGGTACGATACCCAGGTGCGACAAGCGTCCTTCCTGCAAGGCATCAATTACTTCCACCTTCCGGTTGGGTTCATTGATCTTTACACGAAACGAATCGATGAGGAGTTTTATCCATTCATTTTTCTGGTCTTTGGCGGCCTGCATCTGCACACCACTGCTGACAACAGTAAAAATATTACCGGGTGAAACACCATATTTATTTGTGGCCACATCATAAAGGCTGCTAAGCCCTTTTAGCGTAGCATCGAAAGTGGGAGTGGAGAAAGAAATAAAATCTGTATTCACCGAGGTATCCTTCAGGATATTGAATGTACCGTTGATCTTGGCACTTCTGCCAATTTCAAGCAGGCTCATTTTTACTCCTTTTGAACCTACTTCAATACCCGTATATAGGTCAGCGTGGTCGAAACTGGCCTGGTTAGGTTGGGCAACTAAAAAAAAATGTGCCAGCAAAAGGCTGGCGACTGATAATGTTTTCCTGTAAACACTGTGCATGGCTGATAATATTTTCCCAATGAAAATAATGAAAACGGCCATCGCTTTTAGGGGTGTGCAAAAGCAGGGATTTTTGGTGCAAAACCATGCCTTATCCGCAGCCATGGGGCGCGGGTTTTATTATAAATCAATGAATTATTAAAGCATACCCGGGACAGGTGTTTTTGAAAATTGGGGAAAACCAGGCAAGTTTAGGGATTAGAAATTTGGAATTAGGAATGGGGGCACCCCAATTCCTAATTCCTAAAAAACAAATTCCTCATTATTGCTCAGAGCCCAGGCTGCCATTTTCAATGTACTTTATCTGTACAGCCTTGTCCGTATCCGTACTTCCCGCTAAGCCGATCAGGAGAATAGTGTAAACTTTCCCCTGTTGCAATTCGATACTACGATTGGCATTAATATTTGAATTGTTGTTGACCGTGACAGTTACCTGTCCGGGATCAACAGCTACAAATTCCGATATTGCCGTGAACGCTGCCGGCTTGCTGACTACATTATTATTCCCTGCATTGATCGTTACCGTGGGTTGTGTTGAATCGGGGATCGCATTGATATAACGCAGATACGCTTTGCCCGTTGAAGAACTGAGGCTGTCAAAATTATCATGTGTTACAAGATTCGAATAGGAGCCATTGGCGCCTACTACAAATACAGAATAATATTTGTTGACCTCGAAATTGCCCGCGGTTTTTGCAAGAGAGGAATCAGAATTAACATCAAAAGACTCCAACTCGCGGTTGCCTGAGAATATACGCTGGTATACGCCTGTAAAGTTGGTATAAACCAGGGGCGCATTAGTTAAATTATTACCACCAATCGTTATACCGATTGCCGATTTGTCGGGCACCAGGTTAAACGCCATTAATCCTGACACGGGAGTATCGGCGCCATTGTCATCATTATCAAATTTAGAGCAGGCCGCAACCAGTACAGAAACTACAAGGATAGCGCTCACCGGAAACAGGGCCGAACGGATCGAAGAAAAAAACCTTTTCATACTCATCATGTTTTTAGAACTGTTTAAAAATTAAAAAATGAGCAGAAGTTGTGGTTGAGAAAGGCGGGGGATAGGTTGGCTCGAAGAACGGTGTCTGCAAATTTCACAAACACAGGGCGGAGTATGAGTTAAAACTATATTAACCTTATTATAAAATTCATTTAACAGATTAATGAAGGGTTGAATATATTCTTTTTGCCTGGAAACCAGGAAGTGTATAATTTTTTAAGGAGCTAAGCCAGTTTTTTTTAGTTTTTGAGTGTTATCGCGGTTAAACTTTTCTTCCTAATAAAAAAAGAGCCGTGAATTTAGATCACGGCTCTTTATAGTAATCGGGAATTTTATTAAGAATCTGATTTAGTAACGCCCGTCTTTTTTATCTTTTGAACGTCCTATACCATATCCGACACCGCCACCAACAACACCGCCAATAACGGCGCCGAGTGCACGGTTACGTTTATGGATAACGGCACCCAGTACAGCACCCGAACCTGCGCCGATCGCGGCTCCCTTGGCTGCCTTACTCCAGCCTTTCTTCTCAGCTGTTTTTGCCTGGTTTTCTGTTCCGGATATCATCGAGCCACTGTTGCTGCTGCTACCCGAACTACTCCTTTTCGCTGTACTGCGCGAAACAGCTGGTGCAGCGGCGGCTTCAGATTTTTTATATGCTTCGATGGCGGCCACGCGTTCATTATGCATTTTCCATTCCTGGAATTCTGCGAGACCCACTGTATCCGCATAAGATAATCCCTTAGTTGATTCCACCGGTTCAGGTTTACCGGTGCAGGCTGTAAATAAAACAGCCAGCAGAGCAACGAAACTAATAGTGTAAAAAATTTTTTTCATAGTCCTTGTTTTAATTGAATAAATGAATTTCCGCCTATCGGTAAATCATAAAGAATGCCAATGCAGACTTCAATTGTTAAGGACTGTCAAATACAATTTCCAACCCGCCTGAAATAAGCTAATTATGGAAATAGCTTTTAACATAAAGAATCAATTTCGTGGTTAGATCTAATATCCTTTCAGCATAGAAAAAATTCGATCTTTTTTTATCAACGAATTAAACCCGTAAGCAATAAAAAAGTCCCGGCATTACCGGGACCTGTATCATCTAAAATGGCTTATCTGCCAGTTGAATAATTAATAGCGATTGCGATCGCGATTATTGCCGGGAGGTCTTCCACCACCTGGACGGCTGCTATAGCCGCCACCGCTGCCACGGTTGAAATTTCCACGACTGCCACCTCCGCCAGAGGGACCGGAAGTTCTTTCCTCCGCCTGCTTCACAACAAGCGGCTTTTTGCCCAATGAAATATCATTGAGATTTTCGATAGCGTCCCTGGCCTCATCATCATTTTGCATATCCACAAATCCAAATCCCCTGCTTTTCCCGGTTTCTTTATCCATCGCCACTTTCGCGGATTTAACTACTCCAAATTTTTCAAATATTTCCATTAGTTCATCGTCATCGAGGTCGTAAGGAAGGCCTGCAACAAAAAGATTCATACAGTTGGTTTTAAACAAAAGTAAAGAACTTATAGCAAGGTTGTTGAGAAAATAATATGGATGGTCATTAAAATGGGTACGCTGTGTGAATAAATGCCATGAAATTTTTGTTTATGCAGGTTAAATACTAAGTGTAAACACTTGTTTGTATGGTGCAACAGGGTTGTGATTACCGACAAGGGCAAAAAAAAAGGAGATAGCTTAAACTATCCCCTGGTGCAGGAGCGAATCGGTTAACTCCTTAACCTATGTTGATGTAGCAAGGCGCTACTGATCTTCTAAAAAAACCGTTCTCCTGTTGATACAGCAAACGGTCATTGTTTCTCAATCATTGATGGCGGATATTGGATTTCTTCAGTTTTCAAGGATTGGATATTGTATAAATTTCCTCCATCAACAGTACAAAGTAACGACTGTGACCAACCCAAAAAAATAGTCGTTCTTATGATTGACCTGTACTATTTCCTGAAACCGGTGTGTCGTTGTATTTACTACATATTTCCACTTATATTTTGACCATACTACAACGCGCCAAGCTGTTTCAGGAATTTTTCAGAATTGTTTTTCACGTTGGCAGGAGGATCCAGGCTCAGGGATTTTTTGAAATTGGCAATCGCATTCTTTTTATCACCTTTAGTGAAATAAGCTTCTCCCAGGCTGTCCCAGGTGTTGGCACTTTTGGGAAACCGCTGCGTATTCAATTTGAAGATCTCGATGGCTTTGTCGATCTCTCCATTGCCCATCAACTGGTAGCCATACACATTTAATTCAGCTTCGGTGGCCATTGCTACTGCTTCAGCCATCATTTTATCACCCTCTGCCTGCTTACCAGTGTTTTTTAATAGGCCTGATTTGACACTCAGGGTGGCAAAACTTTTATTTTGATTAACTGCCTGGTCAATCCATTTCAAAGCCTGCTCCTGGTTGACTTTATTTTGCAATGCATAATTAGCGGCACTGGCATAGCCCTGCCAGTTAAAGCCAACAGGACCTTTCAATTCTTCTGTCGCATTGGCCATCACTATATCATCGACAGCAAATTCTATTTTCACCGGGAATTGCTTTTTTTCCCAGTTCAGCACAAGCTCTGCACCGTTCTTATCGGTATTGATAAAGTCATAGGTAAGAATTTCAGTATGTACTATATCGCGTAGCTTAATGGGAGCGCGAAGTTGATCATGCCCCGCGTCATACCAAAAGCTGCCCCAGGATCTGTGATCTTTTGAAAGGATCACTTCCCCGCTATTATCAGGATTGATTACATAAAACAAACCATATATACCAGCGGGAACCGGTTTCCCTTCCACAGTGGCATCGTGTGAGAACTCGATGGTTGTGTTCTCATTGGCACCGGCTCTCCATGGAGCTTCAGCGCCTGACCCAAATCCCTGGGCATTCCAGCCGTAAGGAACCAGTCCGCCCCATACCTGCCTTCCTTTTACGGATGGTCTAGAATAGTTGACCGTAACATTAGAAATACCGATGGTTTGAGAAACTGTAGCGCCAGGACTTGGCGTACGCGGCGTTTTGATCCCCTGGCTATGCACTGTCATCAATGGAGCGATCAACGCAGTAGCCAGAAGACTCTTCATTAGTTTTGTCATCTCTCAATATTTAATGTAAGGAATAGGTTGACAAAATAATTTACAACGAAATTCCACCTGCCGGCGTAGAATCTATTTCAGCGGTTTATTGTAATGGCTAAAAGGGCCTGGTGGCTGTCAATTCTTTTGGGGGCTATTAGCTGGGGTTTGTTTCCTGCGTTCTATTTGCCTCGCAATTTCCCTACCGGGAATGCTTTGCCGGGTGGGACCAAGCTGATCATAGAATTGTTGTAGAGAATCTAGCGGTAATTCATCCGCATAAACCCGCAATTGGTAGGCTGTGACGAACGACCGGGGAAAGCGGGAAAAGAAATCATATTCAATTTGCCTGATCCTTGCCCGGTAGGGTTCAAACCCGGTTTGTACGCGATTTATCTTCTCCTGGAGTTCCTGAAGCCTGGCCTCATCCTTCTTTGCCTTTACCGCCTGCCTGTATTGGCGGCTCAGGTTCTGGTATTCTTTTGCCAGGGGTTCCATTTCCTTCTTTACAGGCGCGGTCGACCTGTCGAGTTCAACCTGCTCCATTTGCGTTTTTGATCCGGTAACAACAGCATTCTTGAAATTGTCTAATACAAGGGAGATTCTTATTTGGCGTGGTTCCACAAAAAAGCTGGTGAAATTGGGATCGTTCATATCGTGAGAAGCCACAGGCCCTTCGAGGAAGACCTTGGTGGGCTCTGAAATAAAACCCCGAAAACGAAATCGTCCATTTCTTATCTCTGTACTGTCGAGAATATGTTTGCCATTTTTATCCGAATAGATCAATTTGATTTTGCCTTTCTTCTGACCTGTGATCCTGCCTTTCAAAACAAAATTGCTGTCTTTGAATGTTAGCGCTCCCGTTTCTAACCCTCGTTGATCCTGGTTGGAGGTAAAAGGAATTGCTTGTCCCGTCAACATCAGGTGAAGGGAAAGCAGGACAAAGTAGGGTAGAAGGTTCATATAGCAGTTAGTTTTCGAATGTATAGGTGTATTCGATCCTGCCGGTCAATTCCTTTTGCTTGTTGAAAAGCGCTTCTTTTGTCTTGAGTCCTTTTTCGTTGAAAATATAACGCCAGATAATATAATCAGGGCGACTGGTGGATAGCACTGACATTTTTTGGATCACACGTCCCGTTTCATCATATTCAAACATGGTAACCGGAAGGAGTTTCTTCGTTTTCTTATCATAGCGAACGATATCGGTGAGCTGGTTTTTGTCGTTGTAATAATAATAAACCAGGTCCATCGAAACCCCGCGTCGATACAACTGCTCGTCGGCCACATTGCCCTTTTCATCAATCGTAAATCGGTACTCCGTACTATCAGCCTGGTTGACCACACGCCATAGCCTGATGGGTTTGCCCGCATCATTGTATTGGTAATAGTGAGCGGTGGTTTGGGTGAAATCATTGAGCGAGTCGCGGGTCGTGTTTATAATAGATACGATACTTCCCCTGTTATCGTAATTATAGCGGGTTGTACTTTTTATATCGCGTGAAGAATCGCTGATCTCGATCAGTCGGTGCTGATCATCGAATCGGTAGGTATTGCGGCTGACCGACTGACCATTTCGGGTAGCGATCTTTAGGGTTCTATTTGGCGCGTCGATCTCAATCCTTTCGTTGAAATCGGTCGATTTTACACCCCGCTCATCAAACCCGGTGGCGGTTACGGTCCGCACTTTCTGGTTAATATAATTTTCCATCCGCTGCCCCAGGTCGCGGGCATCGGCAATATCATTGTAGAAGTGTTGGCAATAAACGGCAGAACTCAGGAATAAGGCAAATATCAGCAAGGTGTTTTTCATTACTATTGAATTGGTTGGCCCAAAAATACTCGAATTATGCAGGAACGAAAAACAAAGGTTATATGTGAAGTTTATACTTATTTTTAGAAAAAAATTTTCATGTCGCACCGGCCAGAGCGGAAAGAAAAGGATTGCCTCAATTGCGGAACGATTGTACACGGAAAGTATTGCCATGTATGTGGCCAGGAGAATACGGAACCCAAAGAGTCATTTTGGGGAATGGTCAGCCACTTCTTTAATGATATCACGCATTTTGATGGAAAGTTCTTTACAACCCTGCGGGTCCTGCTGACGCGACCCGGCTTTTTGTCGGCGGAGTATATGAGGGGGAGGAGAATGAGCTACCTGAACCCGGTTCGGATGTATGTATTCACTTCCGCGCTTTTTTTCCTGATATTTTTCAGTATTCGCAATGCCGACGAGGGTGTCAAAATATTTGACCCCGCCGGGCCGTTGACGGCTGCTCAACGAGATTCCATCCTTAAGAAAGTTGAACCCCGACTGGAGCGAATGCCTGGAAATTTTAACCTGCAGAAGCAGATCGAATTACTGAAAGACACCACCCGGCAAATAACGACACTCGACCTGTTGCCTTATAACGATCAGCAAATGTTTAATACGATCGGGTATAAGTATAAAAATCGCAGGGAATACGACTCTATCCAGAAAGCCTTACCCGCATCCGAAAGAGACGGTTGGCTTCAGGGAAAATGGAACAAGCGGATCATTTACCTGAACGAAAAGTATAAAAGAGATCAGCAGTCTTCTTTTTCAAAGTTCTCGGAAGTTTTATTGCACCAGATGCCATACCTGCTTTTTGTGTCCCTGCCTTTTTTTGCACTGATCTTAAAATTGCTATATATCCGGCGCAAGCAGTTTTATTATACCGATCACGGCATATTTACGATCCATTTTTATATATTCAGCTTTATCCTGCTGTTATTTGTGTTTCTTTTTGATTACCTGAACACGCTTACAGGCTTGGGGTTGATGAACTTCCTGATGGCAATGACGATTATAGCCTGGCCGGTATACCTGTTCATTGCGATGAAGCGTTTCTACAGGCAAAACGGGTTTAAAACCTTTGTCAAGTTTTGTTTGTTAGGCATCCTTGGAGTGTTCCTGGCAGCGATATTAATGCTGGTCTTTTTCCTGCTTTCAATTTTTCAAATTTAAAAACGTACCATGGAGAGTAGTCTGAGTAATGCATTTTTAAGGTTAGTGTCGATTATGGACGATTTGAGAGAAAAATGTCCCTGGGATCGTAAACAAACCATACAAACCCTACGACAATTAACCATCGAGGAGACCTACGAACTCGCCGATGCTATCACTGAAGAAAACTGGAATGGACTCAAGGAAGAGCTGGGCGATCTCATGCTCCATATATTATTTTACGCAAAGATCGGAAGCGAACAAAAGAAGTTTGAGCTCGAAGAAGTTCTCAATTCCATAAGCGACAAACTCGTATTTCGTCACCCGCATATTTATGGTGACCCTGCAAATGAAGGCAAGATGGTAGAAGTCAGTGGCGAGGAAGAAGTAAAGCGTAATTGGGAAAAGTTAAAATTAAAAGAAGGAAAAACCTCTGTGTTGGGAGGTGTACCGAAGTCATTACCCGCAACAGTAAAAGCGATGCGTTTGCAGGAAAAGGCCAAACAGGTGGGCTTTGAATGGGAAACCAGGGAACAGGTTTGGGAAAAAGTGGAGGAAGAGATACGGGAATTAAAGGAGGTGATCGATACCGGCAGGCAGGATAAAGTGGAAGAGGAGTTCGGTGACCTTGTATTTTCATTAATCAATTATGCACGGTTTTTGCAGGTGGATGCGGAAAACGCTCTCGAACTAACCAATAAAAAATTCATCCACCGCTTTACTCAGATGGAAAAGCAGGCTTTAGCACAGGGCAGGGACCTGACTAAGATGAGCCTGACCGAAATGGACAGCATCTGGAACAGTGTAAAACAACAGCCGGATTCGTGAAGCCACTCGTTAGAAATAATTTGATATGGAAATTTAGTTTGCTACTGGCATCTGCATTTCTTTTCGTGCTTTCATTTGTGTTCAACACGCTCTATACGAGCCGTTCTTCGGTTGCAGAAGAGGTGAAAGTCGCTGAACGCTACCTGCATAAACATGAAAAAGACTTCCGCGAGTTTGTAAAAGATACTACCCTTGTTTTACGTCTGGTTGAGAATAAAGAATCGGTTGATAAGCTGGAAAAGCTGACCGGGAAAGGTTATGGAATTTTTTTATACAAGGTAAATCCCTCGGGTACGCTCACCCTTAAGTTTTGGAGCAACCAGCTCATTTTACCACCACCAGAGACTTTTTGGATGGATGATCATGAGCAATTCATGCAGCTCTCCAATGGTCATTATCTGGTGATCAAGCGCAACCTGGTGGTCGGCGAGCATACGATACTCGCTTATGCGCTGGTGCCGGTGCGATCGGATTTCTTTCTTGAAACAGAATACCTGCCTCAGAAGTTTGTATACAGCGATATTGCCGACAACAGGGTTCAGATGAGCAAGACGGTAACAGAATTTCCTGTTAAGTCGCTATCGGGAGAAACGCTTTATTATCTCGACAGAAAAGCTGCCGGTGCCGTACCATATAATAACAAGCTGACGATTATTCTTCGGTTCAGCGGCTTACTACTGCTATTATTGTTTATACACCTGGTGGCGGAATCGCTGGCCAGCAGGAAGATTTGGAAAGGCGTGGTTTTCCTGGGACTTAGCCTGGTGGGTATCAGGCTCATTATTTATTTATTCCCTGGCCTGCTTAACCTGCGGCAGTTTGAATTATTTGACCCGCAAATATTCGGATCCAATATTGTACAGCGATCTCTCGGAGATTTGTGGTTGAATTCCGCATTTTTTTGCTGGATCGTTCTTTTCACGTGGTATAAAGTACAGCATTTAAAGAATATTATTTCTCCACTTCCTTTTTGGATACGTGCGGCCGCCGGTGTTTTTTCGCTTTGCCTGCTGATCTATTCCACTTTCATCCTGTCGTCGGTGATCAGGAGTATTGTGGCTGATTCGAAGATATCATTTGATGTTACCAATTTTTCCAGCCTGAACCGGTATACCGGGGTTGGTTTTATTGTGCTGGCTACCTTGTCATTGGCCTACTATTATTTTACACAGCTTTTATTCCGGATCATTTTCCCGCTGTTCAGGAATAATATCTGGCTGGTATATTTCGCGATCGCTTTTTCCGGCCTCGTTTACCTGAGTTTGAAATCGGGTGATCCGACCGTACTTTTCTATATACCAGTACTGGCCTGGCTGCTGCTTTATACCTGGATGGTGAACAGGGACGGTGTAATCCTGAATCGATTCCGAATCAATATCGCTGGTATCCTGTTCTGGATCTTTATTTTCTCAGTTTCCATAGCGGCAATCATGTTGGCAGAAAACCGGAAAGTAGAGTGGGGCAAGCGGAAGTTTTATGCTGAGAAACTGGCCGATCAAACCGATCGTTCGAGCGAGCGGCTGATGAATATCGCCATGACCTATCTCGACAACGATTTCTTGCAGGAAAATTTTTACCGCTTTGCAGATAGTGCCAGCAACCGGTATATGAGAGATAGTATTGTATCGAGCAATTACAGCGGTTACATCAATAAATACGACACTCGCATTTACGCTTACGACTCCTCGGGCAATGCTTTGAATAATGACGATCCTACTACTTATGATGCACTGAACACCATCGTGACGCTACAGTCGCATCCCACCAGCACCCCGGATCTTTTTTACTACGAAACCGCGTTTGACAAGTATACTTATATCACCCAAAGAATTGTAACTGATTCAGTGGGCAATAAACTCGGATATTTCTTCCTGATCTCAAATCCCAAGAAATTCAGTAGCGATGCACTTTTCCCGGAGTTTTTCAGGCAGTACAAGGGGAATGATCCGGAAAATTCGCCCATCTATTCTTATGCTGTGTATAGTGAGAAGAAACTGACCCGCTTAACAAATCGTTACCCGTTCCCCACCCAGATCAATGAAGCTGATATTCCTGTGAACCGCGAATTTGAACGGCGAACAAATGGGGAATTTGATGAACTCTGGTACAGGGCCAGCAATGATAAGGTAGTAGTGATGGCCCGTAAAGGTGATACGATCATCGAGTCCATCACTTTGTTTTCCTATATTTTTTGCTCCTTCCTGTTTCTCGTATTCTTTGTACAGGTATTGTCGCTGTTGCTGAAGGCTGTTTACGATCGGGAAGGTTTCCGCAATTTTTTCCATTTCAATATCCGGAACCAGGTTCACAGCACGATCATCTTCGTTAGCATTTTCTCTTTCATCATCATCGGTGTCGCTACCATCACATTCTTCAAGAACAGGCATAATCGAAATAATAGTGACAAGCTAAGCCGTACCATGCGCATTATGGTGAACGAGATGGAGAAGCGTATAGACAGCGAACATCCATTTGGTGCTGTTGCACAGTTTTACGATACCGTTTCAAACTATTCACTTCAGGACCTGATACGGGAGGTTTCAGGTATCCATGGTGTCGATGTTACTGTATATGATCTCAACGGCGACCTGCAGGTGTCTTCAGATGCAAATATTTATGATAAGGGGGTTCTAAGCACGAAGATGAATCCCGATGCCTTTTTCAGGCTTAGCCACCTCAACCTGGTGGAATATGTACAGGAAGAACGAATTGCCGACCTCTCGTACCTAAGTATTTATGCACCGGTTCGAGGGGAAGACGGGAAAGCCTATGCCTACCTGGGAATTCCTTATTTTACTTCCCAGTCTGAACTCGACCAGGAAATATCAAACTTTATCGTGACGGTGATCAACCTGAACGCATTTATACTGTTGATAGCTGGGTTGATCGCGTTATTCATTACAAACAGGATTACCCGTTCTTTCTCTATTATCAGTGATAAAATGAAGGAGGTAAATCTTGGCCGTCTTAATGAAGAGATTGTCTGGAACAGGAACGATGAGATCGGTGACCTGGTGAAAGAATACAATAAGATGGTGGCAAAACTGGAAGAAAGCGCCGAGGCCCTGGCCAAAACCGAAAGGGAAGGAGCATGGAGAGAGATGGCCCGGCAGGTTGCGCATGAGATCAAGAATCCGTTAACGCCGATGAAACTAAGCCTGCAGTACCTGCAAAAATCGATAGATAGCAATCATCCCAATGTAAAGGAACTTTCAAGCAATGTGGCCAATACACTGGTAGAACAGATCGATCACCTGTCGAAAATTGCAGCAGATTTTTCACAATTTGCCAATATCACCTATACCAATATCGAGCAATTTGACCTGCACGATGTATTGAGATCGCTAAAGGAACTTTACCAGGCTGATGAAAATATTGATTTTGTATGGCGGCCTGTGCATATACAGTTGATGGTAAATGCAGATAAAACTCAAATGAACCGGCTATTCACGAACCTGTTTGCAAATGCGGTGGAAGCCTGTGAAGGAAATGCCTGCAGAATAGTGGTGACAGAAGAACTATACGACGGACTTGTAAGAATCAATATAAAAGACAATGGTGAGGGTATTCCCCAGGAAATGCAATCGCGGATCTTCATTCCCAATTTCACCACCAAATCCTCCGGTACCGGTCTCGGACTTGCGATGTGTAAGGGCATCGTGGAACAGGTGAAAGGGAAGATCTGGTTTGATACCGAAAAAGGAAATGGTACAACCTTCCATGTCGAAATACCACTAGCAGATCAATCCTAAAGTAAAAAATCAGCAAATAAGCCGGAACGGTTCTAGAGACCTTTTTGCTGTCTTCGTTTTAGTAAGAACGTTTCGAATTGCTGCCTTGTAAAGCTGCTCAGGTTTTGCTCTTTGGTCAGCCCGCCTTTTTGCGCGGCCAGTACACCATATTTGATATCGTTGTAACCATCGACGCTATGGGCATCGGGGTTGATGGACAACAACACATTTTTTTGCTTTGCATAATCTATCCATCTCCAGTCCATATCGAGTCGTCGCGGGTGGGCATTGATTTCTATGGCAATATTGTTTGCTGCGCAGGTGTCGATGATGGTTTTATGATCAAGCGGATAACCCTTACGACTGAGCAGGAGCCGGCCCGTCATGTGACCCAGGATCGTGACATACGGGTTGGACAGGGCTTTCATCACTCTCGACATGGCTTTTTCCTCTGTCATCTTTAGGTTGCTGTGAACCGAAGCGATGATGAGATCAAACCAGGATAACACTTCGTCGGAGTAATCGAGGCTCCCATCGTTGAGAATATCGCATTCGATACTCTTGAATATTTTGAAGGGTGCGAATTTTTGATTCAATTCATCGATGTAGCGGTGTTGTTCCCTGATCCTGTCTTCCGACAGTCCCTTTGCGTAAGCGGCAGAACGGGAGTGATCGGAAATAACCAGGTATTCAAAACCGCGGTTGACGCATTCCGTCGCCATTTCTTCTATTGTGTTGAGGCCATCACTCCAGTTGCTGTGACTATGGATCACCGATCTCACTTCGCCGGGCTGGATTAAATTTGGGAGGCTGTTTGATTTTGCCAGCTCAATCACCGAGGCCGTTTCGCGCATACAGGGTGGGATAAATTGAATTTTCAAACTGGAAAAAACAGCTTCATCCGTCTCGCCGTCTTTTGTTGTGAAATCATGATCAGGGAATTCTTTTTGAAACGCGTTAATAAATTCTGCTGACCCTGTAGTTAGGAAAAGTTGCTCTGCCAGGTTATTTCCACCGGTATATAGCCGCAGTTTGAGGCCGTTCTTTAATTTATACAATAGGCTGGATTCTGTTTCCTCCAGTAATTCAGGTGGCTGGGCGGTAATAAACTTTGGCTTGATCGCTTCATTTTTTTCCAGCACCACAAACTCAAGTTCCTCGATGGTAAGTTCCTGCCTGCGGTAAGCTCCCGAAACTGATACGCGATCGGGACCAAACAGTTTTTTCAGGTAACCGTCAATTTGCGGAAAGATCTCTTCCAGTTGCGCGTACAGGTAACTACCGGCATGCTGCAGGTAATATTCAATCGACTCTTGTACGTTCTGCTGTGTTTTTTCACCAAATCCTTTGAAAAGTGTAAGACGGTTTTCATTACAGGCATACAGCAGTTCTCCTACTGATTCAATACCCATTTCCTTCCAGATGCTATGAATTTTTTTTGGTCCCAGTCCTTTCAGGTTCAGCATTTCGATAATTCCGACCGGGGTTCGGGCGATGTACTCGTCTAGTACACCCAGCC
>JAEYOL010000283.1 GCA_023411775.1 Bacteroidota bacterium
GCGGCACCGAGTTTCATGGCATAGGGCTTAAGTTCCTCGTAAATTTTCCTGTCGCCTTCACAGAAAACATGGAGACACATCAATCCGACCACTTCTGCCGAACCGAGGATATATCGCTCGTAAGACGCGGTGTTGTATTCCACTTTCCCAAGGTCCATTTCCATACTTTGTATAAAAAGCCTGATCAATTCTGGTTCGATCCGGTATTTATGTACTGCAGCCTGGAAGGAATTGAGAATAGGATTGGTGGATATCCGATGCTCAATGGCGTCATGCGTATCAGTTTTAAGTTTTTCAAGCAGAAAGGCCTTGTTATACCCTTCAAAACTGTCGACGATCTCATCTGCCAGCCGGACAAATCCATAGATCGCATAGATCGAGTCGCGCAAATCTTTATGTAAAAAGAAAATGCCCATCGAGAAGCTCGTACTATAGCTTCGTGTTGTCAACTTGCTGACATCCGCTGAAAGTTTATCAAACAATCGTTTCATGTATAACCGTATTTAGGTATTTCTGTAATTGCGTCGCAGCTATCTTACCGGAAACCAGGGCAGGAGGTACCCCCGGCCCCGGTACAGTAAGTTGCCCGGCATAAAAAAGGTTGGGAACTTTCCGGTTCCGGACACGTGGTTTTAAAATGGCGGTTTGCAAAAGGGTATTGGCGAGTCCATAGGCATTACCTTTAAATGCATTATAATCTTCGATAAAATCCCGGATGCAATAAGATCTCTTGTAGTCAATATACTCTTGCAGGTCCTGGCCGGTATAGTCCTGCAGGCGGCGCATCATGATCTTAAAATACTTCTCCCTTGTTTGTTCGTCATCATCTAAACCCGGCGCGATAGGCATCAGTAAGAAAAGATTCTCATGCCCATCAGGAGCTACAGATGGATCGGTCCGTGAGGGACAGCAGCAATAAAAAAGAGGGCGGGAAGGCCAGCTGGGTTTTTTATAAATATCAAGTGAGTGTTGCCAAAGGTCTTCTTCAAAAAAAAGTGTGTGGTGGGGCAAATTTGTTTTTCTGTTCAACCCGATAAAATAGATCAGGCAGGAAGGCGCCATGGTCTTTTTGTCCCAATAGGAAGCCGGGTAGTTTCGATAGGCTGTCGGCAATAATTGACTCTCGACATGCTGGTAATCAGCAGCGGCAATCACGGCATCGTACGACAGTCGCTCCCCGTTTACCACGATACCCGAAGCGATACCATTTTCAACGATTATCTGTTCAACGGGGGCATTGAAATGAAAATGTGCTCCCTGACGGCTTGTCACCGCTGTCATCGCCTCTATCAATTTTCCAAACCCACCCATCGGGTACCAAGTACCGAGCTTTAGCCCCGCGTAGTTCATCAGGCTATATAGCGCCGGTGTTTCTGATGGCATGGCACCAAGGAATAATACCGGAAACTCCATTAACGATATCAGCCAGGGATGTGAAAAATATTTTCTTACATGTTTACTAAAGGAGGAAAATACCTGCAGTCGAAATAAACCTTTCAATAAGTCCCGGTCGGCGAATTCAGTCCAGGATAGTCCCGGCTTATAGGCAAGTTTTTCCATGCCGGCCTCATACTTGAAACGTGCCTCTTTCATAAACCGGTCGAGCCGGTTCGCACTTCCTGGTTCCACGGAATCAAACAGGTTTCTAAGTTCATCATAGCCTGCGGGTATTTTCAATTTGCCGGTCTCGAACACCATTTCGAATGACGGATCAAGCAGTTTCAACTGGTACAAATCGGGAACCCTGTAACCGAAATCCCCAAAGAACCGCTCAAATACGCCTGGCATCCAATACCAGCTGGGTCCCATATCGAACACATAACCATTATCTGTTGTGAACTGCCGGGCACGTCCACCCGCCGTCGCATTCTTTTCAAAGACATCTACCTGGTGTCCGGCCGCCGACAAATAGGCTGCCGAACTCAAACCTGCAAAACCAGTTCCTATCACTGCAATACGCGCCATGTATTTGATTATGGATTATTAATCTTTTTTTGCTATTAGAAAAGTTTCCAGTTCTTCCACTGATCTTAACCCCTGGATCCTTCCCTGGATATTTAACTGCGTCAGTAAGGACTCGTCCGCTGCCACAAAAATTCTTTTCCCGGGAAATATCTTTCGTAAATCAGTGGTGTACTGGTTTACTTCACCCGGAACTTCATTATGAACCAGGAAAAACAACAGGTAGTCCGGTTTGATCTGCTTTATTAAATTTTGAAGGGATTCCAAAGGGAGGTCGGCACCAAGGTATAACACCTGCCGGCCTGAAAGTCTTAACAGGTAGCTTGTAAACAGTAGCCCGATCTCATGAAATTCATTCTCCCGCAAAAAAAGTACCCACTTTTCCGCTCCCTTCCCTGCGGGAGGGAGAGAATCGATGGCGGTGAATAGTTTTTGCCTGACCAGGTTGCTGATAAAATGTTCGTTTGCGGGTGGAATGGCATCCCCCGCCCACATCAGGCCCACGCGAACAAGCATTGGATAAATTACCAGGGTATAAGCTTCTTTCATTCCATATCGCACATAACAACTCGAATAGATCTTTTCAAAATGAGTCTCGTCATAAGACATTCCCGCGGCGATCAATTGCGAGATATAGTACTCAGATTTAGCAGCAGTATCAATCCGTTCACTGGTCGTTCGGTTCACTAGTTCGAAAAGCTTTTTATCCGGCATTTCACAGAGCTCCGACACCCTGTACCCGGAACCGGAAAGACTTACTATATTTAATAACCGACGCAACTGAGTACTATCATAATACCTTGTATTTCCTTCAGAACGGTTTGGCTTCAGGGCGTTATAACGCTGCTCCCAAATGCGGATGGTATGGGCTTTAATTCCCGAATACCGTGCAAGCTGAGAGATTGAAAATAAATCCATGTTTAAATTTATAATATATTATCTATACAATCCAAATAAATATTTCCCCGAAACCAAACCTTTTCTGATGAGACATCTATGGGTGGTTATGGTAATAGCACACGATCGATGATATGAACAACTCCATTTCTTGCCATGATATTCGTGTTAGTGATATTGGCCTTAAGACCTGCATTCCCGCTACCGCTTATGGATGGAGTACCTGAAATACTAATTGTAGTGCTTCCACCTGCCAGCATGGCAAGCGAGCCATTAGCGAGATCTGGTGAAAAAGCACGTCCGGGTACAACGTGGTATTTCAACACCGCTACCAGCGTTGGCACGGGCACTTCATTGATATCATTCAGTCCCAGCGCCTGCAGCAGCTGGGTGAATGCTGCGTTCACCGGCGCAAAAACTGTCAGGCGGCCGGTTTGAAGGGCTGTGATCAATGAGGGATCCCCTCCAGCGCCATTGCTCGCTCTCAGTACTGCTTTTACCAGTGAGTCAAGGCCCAAACCTGCAGTCTGAACCGTTGCCACCAGGTCACCACCCGCTGGCATCAATACTTTTTCAATCCGGTGTATGACCCCGTTAGAAGCATTGATATCCGCCTGTTCCACGCGGATCCCGTTCACAAACACTCCAGATGAATTCCGGGTCACAAATACTGAGTCACCATTAGCCGTGATCACTTTTTCATTGGGGCCTGCAGGCACATTCGCCGCCAGCACTTTACCACTCAGGGCATGATATAAAAGAATGTTCTCAACTTGTTGGGGTGACAGACTACCGAGAACGGCAGGAGAAATACCCGATGCAGTGAAAGCAGCGTTGTCAGGAGCAAAAACAGTAAAAGGCCCGTCGCTGCTGAGTGTGGCCTGCAGGTTCGCTTTAATCACTGCGGACTCGAGCACACTAAAGTCATCATTGGCTACCACCGTTTCGGTGATCGTCCGTTCTGCCACCATGTTGTCGTCATCCTTATCACAACCGGTCATTGCAACCAGTAAAACGAAAGAAATCCCGATAGCCTTGAGGCTAAAATCTTATTGGCGTAACATAATTTGATTTTTTTTAAATGAATAATTTTTGAAAACTCCAATACCCCTTATTCTTCTTACCGAAAATGCCCCTGATCACTAAAACCGCTTCTTATTTGTTTGTTTAAATTTATTACAATTTATTTAAACACAAGAATAAGGCCAAATTTATTTGTTGACTTACCAGTTCGGGCAAAAAAAATTGCCCCGCCGGGGGCAATTTCCTTTTTGCACTCGCATAAGGATCAGGAAATGGTGATCATACGGGGTGGCTTTTGTCGGGCTTCTTCCTTTTTAGGAATCAACAGGCGCAACACGCCATTTTCATACCGGGCATTAATGTTTTCGGCATCTACCACGTCTTTAGGCAGCGCAAAGGAGCGTTGAAAGGATTGGTAACTAAATTCCCTGCGTGTAAATTTTTCATCCATGTTTTCTTCTTCCTGTTGGGATTCAGAACTGATGGTGAGCAGGTTCCCAT
>JAEYOL010000287.1 GCA_023411775.1 Bacteroidota bacterium
TGGCTACCCCCTGCCGCAGGCAGATCACTAATCATCCAGCTTCAGCACCGCCAGAAAGGCCTCCTGCGGCACTTCCACATTACCAATCTGCCGCATACGCTTCTTACGCTCTTTTTGTTTCTCCAGCAGCTTACGCTTACGACTGATATCACCACCATAACATTTAGCCGTAACATCCTTGCGCATCGCCGAAATATTTTCCCTCGCCACCACCTTCGCGCCAATCGCGGCCTGGATAGCGATCTGGAATTGCTGTCGTGGTAATAGCTCCTTCAACTTTTCGCAAAGCTTCCTGCCAAAATCCTGCGCCCGCCCACGGTGGATCAGCGCACTCAGGGCATCCACTTTATCGCCATTCAGCAGGATATCCATTTTTACGATATCGCTGTCGCGGTAACCGATGGGGTGATAATCAAAAGAAGCATAACCCCTGGTCTGCGATTTCAGTTTATCATAAAAATCAAATACGATCTCGGTCAGCGGCATTTCAAAGATCAGCTCCACCCTGGTCTGTGTGAGATAGCTCTGGTTGACCAGGATACCACGCTTGCCCAGGCAAAGCGTCATGATATTGCCGATATATTCAGGCTTGGTGATGATCTGCGCCTTGATAAAAGGTTCTTCTATACGTTCAGTCTTTACCGGGTCGGGAAACTCGGTGGGGTTGTTCACGATGATCTTCTCCCCTTTCGTGGTGTAGGCAATAAAGCTCACGTTGGGAACCGTCGTGATCACGGTCTGGTCGAATTCCCGTTCCAGTCTTTCCTGGATGATCTCCATGTGGAGCATACCGAGAAAGCCGCAACGAAAACCAAAGCCCAGGGCCTGTGAAGTTTCCAGTTCAAAGGTCAGGGAAGCATCATTCAGCTGCAGCTTGTCCATGCAGTCGCGCAACTCTTCAAACTCATCCGTATTCACCGGGAAGATGCCTGCGAATACCATCGGTTTCACTTCCTCAAAACCCTTGATCATTTCCGGATGGGGGTTGCTGGCCAGCGTGATGGTATCCCCCACTTTTACTTCCTTCGCGTTTTTGATACCGGTGATAATATATCCTACATCGCCCGTCTTTACTTCGGGGCGTTCGGTCATCTTCATCTTCAGGATACCCACTTCATCGGCTTCGTATTCCTGTCCCGTGCTCACAAATTTTACTTTGTCGCCTTTTTTGATCGTACCGTTCAGGATACGGTAGTAGACGATGATGCCACGAAAACTATTGAACACACTGTCGAAGATCAGCGCCTGCAGGGGCGCATCGGCTTTTCCTTTGGGGGAAGGTATGCGGGTTACGATCGCGTCGAGGACTTTGTCGACACCCAGGCCGGTACGACCGCTGGCATGCAGGATCTCCTCGCGCTTGCAGCCGATCAGGTCGATGATCTGGTCTTCCACTTCTTCGATCATGGCGCCGTCCATATCGATCTTGTTGATCACCGGGATGATCTCCAGGTCGTTGTCGATGGCGAGGTATAGGTTGGAAATGGTTTGTGCCTGTATCCCCTGGGTGGCATCCACCAGCAGCAGGCAGCCTTCGCAGGCAGCCAGGGCACGGCTTACTTCGTAACTAAAGTCCACGTGACCGGGGGTATCGATCAGGTTGAGGGTATATTCCTGCCCGTCGTTATGTTTATAGTTGATCTGTATCGCGTGGCTCTTGATGGTGATCCCCTTCTCCCGCTCCAGGTCCATATCATCCAGCACCTGGTCCATCATTTCGCGGTCGCTGATCGTGCCCGTGCTTTGTAAAAGCCTGTCGGCCAGGGTGGATTTGTCATGGTCGATATGTGCAATGATGCAAAAATTCCTGATATTCTTCATGTACGATTTCCCTCGGTTTTCGAGACGTGCAAAGGTAAGGGAAAGCCATGAGCCTACCGCTATGAAGTCTGCGGGATTCAGACCCGCAGCGAACCCCGAAAACCACGGGCAGCATAGTAGGATTCCGCGCCGTTGTGGTACACAAAAACGGTTTCGTAACGGCGGTCGCAAAACAGGGCGCCACCGAGTTTGCGGATAGCAGGGGGTGTCTTTATCCAGCTGGAAGTCTTAAGGTCAAACTTCCCCAGCTTTTGCAGTTCGCGATACTCTTCTTCAGAGAGTAATTCGATGCCCATTTCATCGGCCATACCTATGGCGCTGCCACCGGGTTTATGTTCTTTGCGCGATGCCAGGGCCTGGGGATCAAAACAAATGCTGCGGCGTCCTTTTGGACTTTCTGCCGAGCAGTCGACAAAAATGAATTCATTTGTTTTTTTATCATAGCCCACCACATCCGGTTCGCCGCCTGTTTGTTCCATGTCATCGAGCGACCAGAGCTTTTCGGGGTTGGCTTCCAGCTTAGCCTGTACTTTGCTCCATTCAAGGCCTTTGTGGCGGCCCATATTTTTTTCAAACCTGGCCTTCAATACTTTTAATAAGTCGGCGCTTTGCGCCGCTGACAATTTTTTCTTACCCATAATATTAATTTTAGTTAGCCACAGATTACACGGATTTCACGGATTGGATTGGCCACGAATGGCACGAATAGCACGAACCAGCTCCTCCGTGTTCTCCGTGCACTACTCCGTGGCCTCCGTGACCTTTGCCACGGATACACGGATTTCACGGATTAGACAATTAACATTTGCATTGAGTAAACCCGCTGTGCTCCCCGTGTGCGCTGTAGTTAAATAAAAACCCGCTACACAGGAAAGTTAGTAAAACCACTTTATTTTAATTGCCCAATAGTCACCTCCAATCGATCGTGAGCCATACTCAGTCCCTGTGCAAAGGGCAGCTTCAGCATCCGATCCCTTGCCTCTATGGTACGAAACACGATCTGCATCTCCAGCCGGCTCCGCTCGCCCAGGTCTTTAAACTCCAGGAACTCAAGCTGTGCATCAAATGCCGGGTCATCCATTTCAAACGTGCGGACGATACGTTGGTTGGGCACAAAATCATGGATCACTCCACTGGCACCAAATAAAACCATGCCCTCCGGGCTCGAAGTTGTAAACTGCCAGGCCCCAAATTTCCGGCCCTCGTAGTTCAACACTTTTACTATCCCATATTCATGCGACATCCACTGTTCGAAAAGTGCGGGCTCCGCATGTGCCCGGAAAAGCAGCTCCACCGGCAGGTCAAACTCCCGCGTGATCAGTATATCC
>JAEYOL010000321.1 GCA_023411775.1 Bacteroidota bacterium
ACTATCGGTATCGTGTTGGGTAGCGGTCTTGGTAATTTTATTAATGAGATAAAAGTGGAAAAGGAAGTGCCTTACCAGGAAATTCCGGTGTTCCCGGTCTCTACAGTGGAGGGTCATTCGGGTAAACTTGTTTTTGGAACCATCGCAGGTAAGAACGTAGTGGCGATGGCAGGTCGATTCCATTATTATGAAGGCTACACACCTCAGGGAGTGGTGTATCCTATTCGGGTCATGAAAAAGCTGGGCGTTGAAACCCTGCTATTGTCCAATGCTGCGGGTGCGGTAAATCCTGATTTTAAAGTAGGCGATATCATGGCAATCAGGGATCATGTAAGTTTTTTTACGCCTAATCCTTTGATTGGTAAAAATATTGATGAGCTCGGTCCGCGGTTTCCCGATATGAGCGAACCGTATAAAAGGGAATTGATCAAAAGGGCCAGGGAAATCGCGGCAAAAAATAATTTCGATCTCAAAGAGGGGGTTTACGTAGCGGTGACCGGTCCCACTTTTGAAACACGTGCCGAATACCAGCTGATCAAAGTACTGGGGGGTGACGTGGTTGGCATGAGCACGGTGCAGGAAAATATTGTAGCCAACCATATGGGCATGCAGGTGTTTGCAGTGAGCGTGGTAACCGATCTTGGAATTCGTGAAGATGACAATGTGATCACTCATGAGGAGGTATTACAGGCCGCCCGTGAAGCTGAACCTAAACTTGCAGTTTTGTTCAGGGAATTGATCGCTTCACTTTAGCATATATAGCAGGCTATCATTTAACATTTTTGATACGATAATAATGGGTACCACCTTTAAAATTTTGCCGCAATCGCTGCAATTTTGCCGATAGCAATAACTTTGCTGCTTAACTGAACAAAATTCTCCATTCTGGTAATCCGACTTACATATCTTTTGCTTTTCCTGCTCCTGTTTGTTTCCGTGGATGCATTTTCCCAGCGCAACCTGATCCGGGAGGGTGGGAGTCGTATCAGGCAGATGGGCAGCGGTATGCGTGGTGGTGGCAGTACCGATAGTCTGAAGCGGCGCGATAAACACGAAGACTCGATCACCATAAGGTATCGTTATCTCGATTCCACCCGTAATTATATGCTGGATTCCTCGATCGTAGACTTTTCCAATCGCTTCCCGATTCCGGCAACCAATATTTACCTGGGCAACAATGGCAGCGCATCACGCTCTATCCTTTTTTCACCACAGTTGACGCCAGGCTGGGACCCGGGTTTTCACGCGTTTGATATTTATAAATGGACGATGGACAAAGTAAGGTTTTTCAATACCACGCGTCCATATTCGGAATTGAATTATATGCTTGCCAGTCGTGCCGAACAGGTGATCGAGCTGATGCATACGCAAAACGTTAAGCCCAATTTTAATTTCCTGCTCCAGTACCGCCTCATCAATGCGCCTGGATTTTTTAAAAACCAAAAGACAAATCATAATAATTACCTGTTCTCTTCGAGGTTTGAAACCGTGAATAAAAGGTATAACCTCTACTTCGTAGCCCTGGGTAATAAACTGCAGTCAGGTGAGAATGGGGGAATCCGGGATGACAGCCTGATCCACGATCCCGTGTATAAAGACCGGTTTAACCTGGCTACCAGGCTTGGTGGTGATGATATTTACCAGACAAACTTTTTCAGCACTGATGTAGGTACGGGAAACAAATACTCTGATGTTCACGTTTTAGTGCGGCAGCAATACGATTTTGGTAAAAAGGATTCCATCGTTACCGACTCTTCCGTAGTGCCGCTCTTTTATCCACGGCTCCGCCTCGAGCATACATTCCGCTTCGCCCGCGAGAAATATGAATTCAGTGATGATGTGGCAGATTCTGGGTATTACAAATCGTTTTACAATGTAAGCCTGCCTTCGCCTCTGGATAGTTTTCGACTGATCGACAGGTGGAGAAATATGATCAATGATTTTTCCATTTACCAGTATCCGGATGCAAAAAATCTGCACCAGTTCTTCAAAGTAGGTGCTGCAGTGCAAAATCTCAGCCTGGAAAACGACAGCGTAGGCAAGCGAACGTTTTTCAACGCTTATGGTCATGCGGAGTATCGCAATCGTACACGCAACCAGAAATGGGATATGCAGGCCAATGGTAAATTATATTTTACAGGGTTAAATGGTGGTGATTATCGTGCCTATGCCAGCCTGCAGCGTTTTGTTGGTAAACGCATGGGGTATATACAACTGGCTTTTGAAAATGTAAATCGCACACCTTCGTTTGTATTTGACAAACGCAGTATTTTTTATATCGGGCCTTCCCACGATTTTAAAAAGGAAAATACCACCCATTTATTTGCTTCCATTTCCCAGCCCTCGCTGCGTTTAAAGCTGGCCGGACATTATTACCTGGTTACGAATTATTCTTATTTCAAAAATTTTTACGAAGCGCACCAGGAAAGCACGCTATTCAACATGTTGCAGGTGTCATTGCAGAAAACGATTAAACTAGGGAAGCAATGGTTCTGGCATGCCGATGTGTATCTGCAAAAGAAGATCGGCAACGCCGAAGTGAATACGCCTTTATTATTTACTCGAAACAGGATTGGCTACGAAGGTAAACTGGGCTTCAAAAACCTGGACATCGCTTTTGGTACTGAGATAAAATATCATACTCCCTATAAAGCGGATGGTTATTCACCGGTGCTGGGCCAGTTTTTTTACCAGGACAGTGTAAAGATTGAAAATCCATTGCCAGATATCGCCGGCTATGTGCATTTCCGGATCAAATCCTTCAAACTATATTTTAGGGCAGAAAACCTTAACACTGCGGAGGTGACAAATAGTGCATTTGGGTTTACCAACAATAATCAGCCTGCGCCCGGGGGATATTATTATCCGGGTCTGCAGATCAGGCTGGGTATCTATTGGAGTTTTGTAAATTGATTTAACGTTTTGGATGGGGCCGGGGAGGCGGAGAGACGGGAAGTTTTGAAAGTAAGCGTGTATATAGTGCTGATTATCAGTGGTGTTGATTTAGAGATCAAGTTCGGGGCGCGGAAACCGATATTAAAATGAGCAAGCGGGAAGATTTCTGATTATGCATTAGGCGATTATCTTTGCATTGGATATGAAGAAGCTAATAGTGGCCATAGTATTCATGAGCTACCTGGCTGTCAGCAGCGGGGTGATCATCAATCTGCACTATTGCATGAACAGGCTGGCTTCAACGGAGATTTTTGGAGCTGAGGCAAAACAATGCGGTAAATGCGGCATGGATATCCATCAATCTGACGGATGCTGCCGCGATGAAGTCCAGTTCTTAAAAATGGACGATGACCAGAAGACAAGTCCCGGCGTACATTTTGAACTGCCGGCGATCAGTGATATGGTTGTAAAGCCTTCTGAATTTATAATCGCTTCTTTTTATACACTGGCGCAACAAAGACATTTTCTAAATCATTCTCCCCCTTTATTATCAGCGCAGGATAGTTACCTCGTGCATAACGTTTTCAGAATTTGAGACAGTTTCCCATCGAAGCAGGATGATTCGATGGTGACCCGTTATATCCATAGAATATTGTTTCAAATTTTTACCACTTCCGAAGAATGACTTCGGGCAAATTAATTTTCATGAAAACGTTTAAAATATTTTCTGTTCTGTTATTTTCTTTAGCCATTGCCGGTAGCTCATACGCCCAGAAAGCAAAAACTGAAACCATCCCGGTATCTGGCAATTGCGGCATGTGCAAATCAAAGATCGAGAAAGCCGCTAAAACTGCCGGGGCCAGTGAAGCCAGCTGGAGTGCAGACACAAAATCACTTACTGTTAAATACAATAGTTCTTCTACCAATGCTGCTAAGATCCAGCAGGCTGTTGCAGCCGTGGGATATGATACCCGCGATGTAAGAGCGACCGATGACGCTTACGACAAATTGCATAGCTGCTGCAAATACGAGCGAACAGCTGCTTCTGCTGAAAAGGCACATGCTTGTTGTGGCGATAAATGCGAAATGAAGGATGGCAAATGCACCGACATGTCTGCCTGCAAGGATAAAGGCTGCTGCGATGCCAATGGCGTTTGCAAAGCCGGTGCAGAATGTAAGCATGCTAAAGGAGGAGATGGCAAGGCCAGCTGCTGCCAGTCACATTAATTTAAAAAAAGTAGAAGAATGAAAACATTAGTGTTAGCGATAGCGATCGTTTTCGCGGGGTTGCCAGGTTATGCGCAATTCACGAAAGCCGATCTGCAGGCGACAGGTCTCACCTGTGCGATGTGTAGTAATGCGATCTATAAGGCAATACAGGCGGTGCCTTTTGTGGCCAGCGTAAACCCGGATATAAAAAACTCGGCATTTCATATTGAATTTAAGCATGACCAGGTTGTTGATATCGACGCGTTAAAGGCAGCGGTGGAAGACGCTGGTTTTTCAGTAGGAGCCCTGAAAATAACCGGGAAATTTGACGGAGTAAAAATCGGGGAAGACAGTCATGTTGAGATTGGGAAAGATGTCTTTCATTTTCTCAATAACCCTGCCCGGGACCTGAATGGCGAAAAGGAGTTGACCGTAGTCGACAAAGACTTTGTCACTGCAAAGCAGTTTAAGAAAATCAGTTCTTCCAGCCGTGCAACTTGCCTGAAAACCGGCCGCGCAGCGGAATGTTGTGTGAAAGCTGGTGTTCCGGCTCAGGCAAGGGTTTACCATGTGACAATCTGATAAAGAGCATAACGGGGTGTTGAATCTTGCAGGGTTGTTAGTTCAATACCCCGTTTCAAACAAAAAAAATATTAATGAAATCAGGAAAGTTATTGGCCCTGGTAGTATTGGTTTTCTCGTTTGGAAAACTCAATGGCCAGGAAATTGCGAATATTACAGATCCCAGGCTGGAAATAAAACTCCCTACTTTAAAGGGCGATACGATTTCCCTTGCATCTTTGAAAGGGAAAGTTGTGTTACTGGATTTTTGGGCGAGCTGGTGTGGCCCCTGTCGTGTTGCCAACAAGCAATTCGTAAAGCTTTATGCAAAATACAAACCTCAGGGTTTTGAAATATTCAGCGTATCGGTTGATGACGACAAGCGTGCCTGGGAGAAAGCCATTGCAAAGGATAAGATAACATGGTTGCAGGTCATTGATCCGCGCAACTGGGGCGCCCAATCGGCGGTCAACTGGGGGATTTCTGTTTTGCCTACCACTTTCCTGATCAACAAAAAAGGCGATGTGGTGATGATCGATCCAAAGGAGAAGCAATTGGATAATGCGATCAGCCAGTTATTGCAGGAATGATCCCGGTGTAATATGAAATCATTATCTATTATCTTTTTCCTGGTTTGCTCTCTTGGAGTGAGCAGCCAGGAACTATATGTGTATTCGGAGCCAGCCTCGAATATGCCTGCGCATTCGATCAGTACTAAACTCAGCGCAAATTTTATCAGTAAGCAGGGTAGTAATGACCGTTTCATGCAACGATATACCCCCGAACTGATGTTTGGGATCAACAAGAACTGGATGGTCCATGTGGGTGCGAGTTTAGCCGACATGCATACAAGCAACTTTAGATGGGAATCGGTTTATGTTTATGGGAAATACCGGTTTTTATCAATAGACGAATTGCATTCGCATTTCCGGATGGCTGTTTTTGCCGACGCGGCATACAGTCGAAGCCCATTCCATTTTGATGAATTGAGCCTGATGGGTGATAAGAGTGGCGTTCAACTTGGCGTGATAGCTACGCAACTTTGGGGGAAGTTCGCTTTATCAGGCGCCGTTAGTCATACCCAGGGATTACACAAAGACAGGAACAAGGAATCTGTAGTGTATACACCTTCACGAATATACCAGGTGATGAATTATTCCCTATCGGGTGGCTACCTGGTGTTGCCTTTACAATACACCGGTTACCAGCAAACCAACCTGAATGTTTATGCCGAACTGCTGGCGCAGCAATCACTGGATCGCAGTGCATACCTGGTGGACCTGGCCCCGGCCGTACAGCTTATTTTCAATAGTAATGCAAAGCTCAATCTTGGCTACCGGTTTCAATTGGATGGCAACATGCGGCGGATGGCGCGCAACAGCTGGCTGATCGCGTATGAAAGAACATTTCTAAATGCGTTGAAAAGGAAAAAGTAATGGAATTACATGTCAAGAATATGGTCTGCGAACGCTGTATCAAATCGGTGAAAAACATTTTTGAGCAGAACGGCATTGTGCCGGAATCGGTTCAGTTGGGAGAAGTGAAATTGAAAGATGAGCTTGATACTGATACTGAGAATAAAATACGGGCGCAACTGAATGCTGAGGGTTTCGATCTGCTGGATGATCAGAAAGCGAAATTCCTGGAGCGCATCAAGTCTGTAATTATAGAGCTGGTTCATTATGGTGAGCTGGATGAAATGAATAAGACCCTTTCTGCTTACCTGGCCGACAAACTTGGTAAGGACTATCACTATATCAGTAATCTTTTCTCTTCGATGGAAAATTCGACTATCGAACAGTATTTTATTCTTCAGAAAATAGAAAAAGTGAAGGAATGGCTGGTGTATGGCGAATATAGCCTGGGCGATATTGCTTTTAATCTCGGATATAGTAGCGTAGCACATTTATCGGCCCAGTTTAAAAAAATAACCGGTTTTACTCCCAGCCAGTTTAAACAGTTAAAAGACCATCATCGCAAACCGCTCGATAAGATCTAGCGGTGTTATTGAAATTATATAAGTAAACCTCATGATTGTGTAACAGTTGAGGCTGTGTTTTGAAGGAGATTTGCATCGGAGGTTTAAATTATGACACATCAATATCAAATAGAAGGCATGACTTGTGGCGGCTGCGTAGCCCGTGTAAAAAGTGAATTGTTGAAGCTGGGAGATATTCTTTCAGCCGATGTTCAATTGCAGGCGCCACAGGCAACGATCACAATGAACCGGCACATCAGTACAGCCACCCTGCAGGAAGCAGTCAATAAAGCCGGGCACTATACAATTTCAGAAGCTGGGGTAGGTCAAATGGCCGATGTAACTCCTGTTATGGCTGAAGAGAAAAGTTCTTATTATCCCATTTTTCTGATTTTCGGTTATATCGCTGGTATTACAATTCTGATCCAGGTTATGCAGGGAGGTTTTAACTGGATGCAATGGATGAGCCATTTTATGGCGGGATTTTTCCTTGTGTTTTCTTTTTTCAAGCTCATAAACCTGAAAGGATTTGCCGAGGGATATCGTTCTTATGATATTGTCGCGAAGCAGCTGCCCGCCTGGGGTTTTGTATACCCGTTTGTAGAACTTGTCCTCGGTATCGCTTTTCTTACCGGTTTTGATCCGCTGGTAACAAACCTGGTGACCCTCGTGGTTATGTCGGTAAGTACTATCGGGGTGATACAGAGCCTGGCAAGGAAAACGCCTTTTCAATGTGCCTGTTTGGGAACAGTGATAAAGTTGCCGCTTAGCAAAGTGACTTTATTTGAAGACCTGCTTATGGTAGCCATGAGTGCCGTAATGTTGATCAATATGATGTAACAGGGATGAAAAAACTGATTTTCATATTCACCTTTCTCGCATTTGCGTTTTCCTCTTTTGGGGTGATCCTGCATGTACATTTTTGCTGCGGAAAAATAGATGCGGTTAAGTTGGTTCCCATATCGGATAAAGATTGCCCTGTAAAAAAGGAGGAAAGAAAAAAAGGTTGTTGCGATGACAGGCAGGTTGACATAAAAATAAAAGATGATTACAATAAGGAATCAGCGCGGCAGTTGAAGCTGAAAGTTCCTGAAACGGAATTGCCAAACACGTTCGAACCACTACTCATAAATGAAGTCGTCGGATATCAGGTTTCCTACAAAAGCTCGTCATCTCCCCCTGGTGTTTCCTCTTTTCCACTTTATAAGCAACATTGCATTTTCAGGATTTGATTGATACGATCAGAAAATGTGTTTGACAATCAGCAAACACAAGAGCTTTCGTATTACTAATATTAAATTCTAAAAAATGAAACCAATACTAAGGATTATTATTTTTCTCCCCCTGATTTTTATTTCTGTTCAACAGGCTTTTACCCAGGGTAATTCAGTACCCGGAACAGATAAGAAGGATTCTACCATCTCATTTCATGTATCAGGTGCCTGTGAAATGTGTAAAGCCCGCATTGAGGATGCTGCCGGGGGGAAAGGAACCGTGGCGGCAATCTGGAATATGAATACCAGTATGCTTACACTTACCTATTTACCTTCTGTTACCAGTCCGGAAAAAATTCAAAAAAGAATTGCGGGTGCAGGTCACGATACTGAACTGGAGAAAGCTAATGATCGAGTTTACAAGGAACTTCCAGCATGCTGCTTATATAGGGAGGGCCATATTGATGGATTAGAGAACTCAATGGAGAAGGTTGATGCAGGACAGGGTATGGTAATGGGTGTTGTTTTGAAGGAGGATGAAAAAGGTTCTTTTAGTCCCCTGGCCGGCGCTACTGTTAGCTGGTCGGATACAGATTACGGTGCCCTTACCGATTCATCGGGCGTATTTAAGATTAATCGCGACAGCCTTTCGGAACGCCTGGTCGTGAGTTATGTTGGGTTTACACCCGATACGATCAGGGTGGTGGATGGAAAAACTTTGATGGTTGTCCTGGCATCGGGAAATCAACTCGGGGAAGTGACAATCAGATCCCGTCGGCGTGCAACTTACCTGTCTGCTATGAGCCCGATACGCACACAAATAATGACGGAGCGGGAGTTATTCAAGGCAGCCTGTTGTAACCTAAGCGAAAGTTTCGAAACCAATCCTTCGGTTGACGTGTCTTACAATGATGCTGTCACGGGATCAAAGCAAATTCAATTACTGGGTTTAAGTGGAAACTATACTCAGTTAACTGTCGAGAACCTGCCAGGCCCGCGTGGTATCGCTACGCCGATGGGTTTGAATACGATTGCGGGTACCTGGGTGGAATCGATCCAGTTGACCAAAGGAATAGGTTCCGTTGCCAATGGCTATGAAAGCATAGCAGGGCAGATCAACGTAGAATTGAAAAAGCCGGAAACAGCAGAGAAAGTTTATGCGAATGTGTATGTCAATGATATGGGCAAAACAGATCTCAACCTGATTCTTTCGCAAAAGATCGGTAAGAAATGGAGCACTGCTTTGTTGTTGCACGATGCATTTCTTACCAATAAGAGTATTGATTTCAATAAAGACGGATTCCGTGATCTTCCCATCGGGAATTTATTCAGCGCTATCAACCGTTGGAAATACGAGGACAATAATGGTTTTATGACGCAGGTTGGCATAAAATATCTCGATGACAGTCGTACCGGGGGTGAGTTGGATTTCAAACCATCAAAGGACAAGTTTACAACCAACCACTATGGACTCGGAATTGACACGCGGCGGTATGAAGGCTTTGCAAAATTCGGGTATGTGTTTCCGGGCAAGAAATATAAAAGCCTCGGCTTGCAATTGTCTGCGTTCCGGCATGAGCAGGACTCTTATTTTGGAATGACAAGTTATAATGCGGAGCAAAATAATTTCTATGCAAACCTGATCTACCAGTCGATTATTGGAACATCGGCTCATAAGTTCCGCACTGGTGCAAGCTTTGTGGCGGATAAGTATGACGAGGTTTTCAATACCAACCTCTATAAAAGAACGGAGAAGGTACCAGGTGCCTTTTTTGAGTATACGTATACGCCTATCGAAAAAATAAATGTTGTTGCGGGTATCAGGGCCGACCATAATAGTTTGTTTGGCTGGTTTGCTACTCCAAGGCTTCACCTGCGGTATGAACCCCTGCGTGGTACAACGCTGCGGCTTAGTGCAGGCAGGGGACAAAGGACTGCCAACATATTTGCTGAGAACTCAGGTTTGTTTGTAAGCGCGAGGCAGGTGATGATCCTGGCACAGGGCGATGGCAAAGCCTATGGATTAGACCCGGAAGTGGCCTGGAACAAGGGTATCAGTATGGATCAGAAATTCAGGTTATTTAATCGTGATGCGCTATTGAGCGTTGACTATTTCCGCAATGATTTTGAAAACCAGGTGGTGGTTGATATGGAAAACCCCGCGGAAGTGAAGTTTTATAACCTGGAAGGGAAATCATATTCGAACAGTTTCCAGGCAGAAATTAACATGGAGCCTGTCAGGAAACTTGAGCTGAGGCTGGCTTATCGTTATTTTGATGTAAAGACAAATTATGGTGGCAAGCTTCTGGAAAAGCCGTTTACTGCACCACATAGGGCGTTTGCAAACCTTGCTTACGATCTATCGGGATGGAAATTTGATTATACAGTAAATTATAACAGTTCTAAGCGGATAACCAGCTATGATGCAAATCCAACTGGCGAAGAAAGGGGCATGAGGTCCCCGGATTATTTCCTGATGAATGCGCAGGTAACAAAATCGTTTGGCAGGAATCGTCCGTTCGATTTGTATGTTGGTGTAGAAAATCTAACTGACTTTTTCCAGAAAGACGCGATCAGGTCTGCCGATCAGCCTTTCGGCCCCCATTTTGATGCATCGATGGTGTGGGGCCCTGTAAGTGGAAGATTGTTATATCTAGGCTGGCGCTTCAAAATAAAATGAACATGACATGAATGTTTTAAAGAAAATTCTGGGATTTATCAGGTCTTTATTTGTAAAGAAAAATTGCTGCAAATGAAAACGGTCATAGCATTCGTCACCATCTACATGTTGATGTTTACGAACGCAGGCTTTGCCCAGCACGAGCATCACCAAAGAGATACTGTGCCGGTAAAAAAAGATACGGGAAAGGTGATGGATCATTCAGATCACAGCATGCACTGTAAAAACGATGTTGAGGGGATGCCTACACATGCATATTCAAGAAACCTGCCGATGAGCCGTAATGGATCAGGTACCGCCTGGAGTCCTGACAACAGCCCGATGTATATGTGGATTAAACAGGGAATTAGGGCCGATTGGATGTTTCATGGCAATGTTTTTCTTCGATACACCCATACAGATATTTTCAATAGCGGTAGCAGGGGTAGTGCCAGGTGGGGTGCGCCAAACTGGTTTATGGCCATGATGAACAACAGGGTTGGAGATAGAGGACTATTCAATTTAACTGCGATGATCAGTCTTGACCGGTTGACAGAAGGAGGCGATGGTTATCCCATCTTATTTCAGTCAGGAGAGACCTGGAAGGGGAAAAGATTAGTGGATCGTCAACACCCACATGACCTGTTCTCAGCCCTGAGCCTTGGTTATACTCATGCGATAAAAAAAGATATGGATGTGTTTGCGTATATCGGTTACCCGGGTGAGCCTGCGCTTGGTGCTCCGGCATTCATGCACCGGGTGTCTTCCATGAATAACCCCGACGCACCGCTTGGTCATCACTGGCAGGATGCAACGCATATCACATTTGGTGTGGCAACGGTTGGCTTTCGCTATCGCAATTTCAAGATTGAAGGTTCTTCATTTACTGGTCGTGAGCCAGACGAAGAACGGTATGGCTTTGATAAGGCCCGGTTTAATAGTTATTCCTACCGCTTATCGTTCAATGCCGATGCAAGATGGGCCATGCAGTTTTCACAGGGCTTTATAAAAGCGCCTGAGGCGCTGGAGCCTGGTGTAGATATCACCCGTACAAGCGCCTCGGTATTGTATGCGGGGAAGAAAGGCCCAAATAATCATTTGAGTGCAGCATTTATCTGGGGTTTAAATGATAAAGGTGAGGATCATAAAGAACATTCGGTTTTGCTGGAAGGAAATTACCAGTTTGCGAAGAATGCAATTTTCAGTCGCTATGAATTCGTACAGAAATCAACAGAGGAACTCGACCTGGAGGATCAGTTGGGGCATGAGACTTTTGATGTTCATGTACTTTCACTGGGATACAAT